>DASPUC010000006.1 GCA_035623075.1 Nitrospiraceae bacterium
GCTGACCAAACTTGACCAGCTGGTCGAGCAGAACGGTCAACTGGAAAAACAAAATCGAGAACTGATGGATCAGATCCAGTCTTTGCGTCGGGTTCTCGCCCAGGAATCCGGTGCAAAAGACAAGGCCATTGAGACAGAGACAGAGCCCGCGGCCATGGCGATAACGAACAATGCTCCGCAAGAAAAACCGCAGGCGGACGGCGATCTCTCCACCCCGGAAGAGCCAAAACGGTGGGGGACCTATACCCCCAACCAGGGTTTCAAGTTGGCCGATACCGAGTACGGGGACTTGAATCTCAGCATCTACACATATGTCCGCTACTTGAACCAGCTAGGCCTGGATCCGACCTACACGGATGCATTCGGCAACGTCAAGACGGTGCAGCAACGCCAAGACATGCAGATTCAGAAGGTGCAGATAAAGTTCTTAGGCTGGCTCCTCAACCTGAAATTCCGCTACTTCCTCTACGCCTGGACTTCCAATGCCTCGCAGGGCTTACCGGCCCAAGTGGTACTTGCGGGCAACGTGAATTACACCTTTAACAAGCACTTTAATTTGGCGGGTGGGATCACATCTCTGCCTGGCACACGCAGCGTGGAGGGCAACTTCCCCTTCTGGCTGGGCGTGGATACCCGTCTGATCGCCGACGAGTTCTTCCGTCCTTCGTACACGTCGGGTATCTGGGCCAGGTTTACCTGGGGGGGATCGACGTTGTACGGCAAGTATGGCAATCCTTGTGATTTTCGAGCCGGAGTGACTGGTTCCCCTGGAAGAACAGAGTTGTTCGGTGGAACACCGAATTCCTTTACCTGTACAAGTCTCCGGTGGGATACACATCCGTCCCCTTCGCGCTCGGCGGCACTGGGCCGGTGTTCCACTCAAACGTTGAGTTAGCTTTTTGAGGAGCGAAGCGATGGAACAGACGAACATCCCCAACGATCTGGAGCGCGGCCGTACGGGAACTAACCACTCTCGTCAACCAAGAAACCCTAGCGCTGGTCGCCACCGGATAACACGCCTCGATCGTGAAAGCGCGAAAATGCGCAACTTCCGGTGCCATAGAAAGGGCTTCTTCCTTTGGTTCATTGTCCTTTTCCTGTTGGCCTCGCACGATTGGATGCTGGCGCAGTCCCAACCCTCAACAACAGACCAACCCGAGCTGAATGACGTTCACTTTCACCTTACCAATTACATTCAGCAAGGGACTGACATTCATGACTTCTGAACATTATGGGTACCAAGGTTGGGCGCGTCGCGCTGTTTGGCATACCCTTGCAACAAGAATGGTCGTACCAGAATTCCGGTGATTTCGCCCCAACCTACTACCTGCAAACCGACGCTCCGCTCTATTACTACTCCTTCACCGACGCGTACATTGCCATGGTCTATCGATCGCTTTCCAAAGAGGAGCAGGCGCGGTTCGATCCTATGATCACCGGATTCAATCCGGCTGATATGTATGCTGCTGATCACATTCGTCGTGTGTTGCAGACTTTTCCCGGCGTGTTTTCGGGAATTGGCGAGTTCACCGTTCACAAGGAGTTTGTTTCCTCTAAGGTGGCAGGGGAGACCGCTTCGCTGCAGAACCCAGCCCTCGACCGGATCCTGGACTTTGCCGCGCAAGTCGGACTCGTTGTCCTGATCCACAACGACATGGATGTACCCTTCGCCAAAGAGGGATCTGAGCCCGCCTACCTGGCGCAGATGAAGGCGCTACTCAAACGCCATCCTCAGACCACCATCATTTGGGCGCACACCGGAATGGGCCGAGTTGTTCGTCCCGTCCAAGGTCACGCGGCCGTGCTCGAAGCGATTCTGAAAGACCCGCAGTTTAGTCATGTGTATTTCGATATCTCATGGGATGAGGTCGCCAAGTATCTGGTAGCCACGCCAGAGTCGGTCCGGATCGCGGCAGATCTTATCAATCACTATCCGGATCGCTTCTTGTTCGGCACCGACGAAGTCGCGCCCGCGAGCCAGGAAAAATATCTTCGTGCCTATGAACAGTACCGTCCCTTGTGGAGCCTGTTGAACAAGGATGCGAGCGATAAGGTACGGAAAGGAAATTACCAGCGCCTCTTCGACGCGGCCAGGCAAAAGGTGCGGGCGTGGGAGCAGGCCCACGCGAAATAAGATTGCGTCTTCCTTCTCCCCAATTGAGTTCGCAGCGGATGTTTGAGACCGAATTAGGCCAGTATTCACGCAGCGTTCTTAGCGAAAGCGATTTTTGTCGCCGAGCTTGCTAAGTCCGATTACAACAGTTCAGTGCGGCGGCTGAGGCAGTGGCTTGTAGCAAACTTCTACGTTGACTGAACACTCCCCAAGATGAGGATTCGCGCCTGTGGTACCAACCTTGCAGAAGAGTTTCATTCCAAACTCGTATTGAGTGATTGTCCCGCTGGCATCTCGTTCAATAGCCTTAAGCTCCGGGTCACTCACTGACCATCCCTGTTCATAAACCTGATCGCTTTTCCCGTAAGTAATGATGAGTTGGACTTGCCCCCAAGAATGAGACAACCAGTTAAGACTCATAATCCACTAAACGGAGGAATGAGTCATGGGATTGTCGCGCAGGCAGTTCACGCGAGAGTTTAAGCTGGCCGCGGTGCGGCGGCTGGAGGAAGGAGT
>DASPUC010000007.1 GCA_035623075.1 Nitrospiraceae bacterium
GGCGGGTCCAGAGAGCTGTTGTGCATGTTGGAGGTCTTGGAGGGGTTTTAGGCTTCCCGCTCGTCATTGGCGGGCCTGCTCACCGCCCCTACACCCGACCTCGATGTCCATGAGCGTTCCTCTCACCGAGGCCTCCGCTCACTTTATAGATAACGTTCTTTCGCGCAAGATCAAGGACGCGGGAGGATGAGGCAGTGCCTTGATTGAGTTCCACCTGTTGCCAAAGGGGTCCCAGGAGAATTCATAAGAGGCTCAAAATCAATCCTATCGATTGTTTTCAGATTGCTGTAACCTTCCCGCGCCCCCGACCGACTAACTGAGCTGAAGCCTCCGCATTGTGAAACAAAAGGACGGCCTGATGGCCACGTCACAGCAGGAGTGGGAGCCAACAGAGCAGGACATGGACCTCTATCGAGATGCGGTATTAGAGCGCATCAAGGCTCTTGGTAAGACTGAGAACACGATCTTGTCAATCGATCAGTATGAAGAGATATGGCCTCTCTGGATGTGGAAGTGGGCGGTGGAGCAACCCGACGAGTTTGTCGCCGAATTTCAACCACACCTCACTGCGTGGTGGCGTATGGTCTATCCAGACGCCTCAGTATTATCGGATGATGATCCGGTGTTCAAAGCTTTCTGCGCCAACCTCTTCCTGCGATGGCGGTGGTGCTACCTCCAGTTGCTCGTCGCGACGGCGGGGATGCCGCAGCCCCTGCGTCGGCGTATGCGGCTCTGTGATCTCTCAAGTGCTGAACAACAGGCGATCCGAATGGCGGTTCATCGAACCCTCCATAGCCCAGCGTCGGGGAGGTTGAATCCAGCAAAGCGACTTAATCCTTAGCCACCTATTAAGCCGTTTTGGTAGCTGCTCAATCACGATTTCTCGCATTCACTAATTTTCATTTGGAACAGGCGGAGGGCGATATGCGAAATACGCCAGAGTTCATCATCATGGGAATGTTCGTCGTGGCGCTCATCCTTGCACAGGGGTGTGCGACCCAGTCTGGGTCTGGGACTGGAGAGACGCAGACGGAACGGATCGTCGCCCCTGCGATTCAAGACATTCCGCCCAAAGACCTTGAGGTAATGCCCTCGCGCTCACGGACCACACAGCCCGAGCTGGCCACCCGTAATGCGACCGGGCTGCCCAACGGGCCGTTGATGGATGTGCTCTTTGACTTTGATCGAGCTTCTTTACGGCCGGATGCGCTGTCGGTCTTGAATGGGAATGCCAAGCGGCTGCAAGCGGAAGAAGTCACGCAGCTGCTATTGGAAGGCCGGGGCGATGACGTGGGATCAGCAGCATATAACCTCATGTTGGGCGAGCGTCGAGCCGAAAATGTGAAGACGTATCTTCACGATTTAGGTGTGTCAATCGACATTACAACCATAAGCTATGGGAAGGATCGTCCTCTCTGTTTCCAAGACAGTAGCGAGTGTTTTCAGAAGAATAGGAGCGTGCACTTCGTCGTCAAAGAGAAAGAGTAAACGGCGAATGTCTGAAAATGACGGACTATCATCTGCTGATTTCATAACACCCTCCTTGCGCACGATATTCTCGCCACCACAACTTGCGAAGCAACTCTACCATCTGAGTGTCCGAGTCTACCGTTCCAGCTTACTTCTTCCCTAACGCCTCGTTCAGGATTTTCGCCAGTCGGACCCCGGCTTTAGCCAACTGTTGATCGACCACGGCCACACTGGCGCGGTAGTAGTCTTCGCCCAGCCTGCGATCCTCCGGCAGCACGTACACATGGTCTCTCGCGATATCGTGTGACTCCATGGCCCAGTCCGCCACTGAGCCATCCTCGAACGCCCCTTTTGGTTGAGCGTTCAACCACGCGTTCAGTCGCTTCACGACGCGTCGTGGGTCACGGTCACGCACCTCCAGAATCCCACTGTCCCACACCGCATGGAGATTCCACGGCTTCTGACTGTAGGGATCGATCGTCTCGCCGATAAATTCCACCTGTACATCATTCCCTCCGCGGTCATTGTTATTGGCGGCGTGAAGGGGTTGGTGGAGGTCACCCACTAAGTGGATAAGATACTTGAGGGCTTTTTGGCGTTTCTGCACATCTGCGTCCGCCTTGGCCAGGACGCGACGAAAGCGTTCGATTTGGCCGATGACACATTCATCCTGAGCGCAGTCGCGGGCGGCGTCATACTCGGTGTCCATGAGGTCGATGTTCACATAATGCCACGGGGCGGTCTGCTGGTTGCGCACCTTGTCCGCCCAACTGGCTGCCTTGATGAATGTGGTTCCTTCTAGGAGGGCAACCACTGCGTCGCGCACGTCAGAGTGAAGCCGCGGTTCTGCGATCATAGCCACGATCTCGTGCCCTTCGCGGGACCAGGCATGCAGGGAGGATGGGGCGAGCAGCAATACGAGAGCGAGTGCCAGCAGAAGACGTGACCGTGTTGAGCGTGGCACTCGCTAATCCCTGCTCCTCGAAGGCTGGGCGGGTTGCGAGGTTTGAGTCTCTTGGTCTCGCCGTTTCAGTCGGCGTCGATCAAGCCACCAGGCAACCACTGGAAACACAACGAACGAACCCGGAGCCATGAAACAGAGAACGTACGGACCCAGAGCGGTTAAATGGCGAAGGTGATGCGAGAGCTGGGATCGCTCTTCAGCAGTCCAGCGGACGCCATTGCGTTGTTTCATCAGCAATGGCATCAAGCCGTGAATCCCAAGAATTTCGGCACGAATGCGATCCCGTTCTCTCTGTAGCGGGCTGAGAAAGGGTGCGAAGAGTTTCGTCACAGATTCTCGATACGAGCAACGAAAAGTCACTTCTGCTTCGCCACAATCTGATCCTTGATCTTGTCATACGTTGCTTGCGGGATTACCTTTTTCTGGACCAGCTCATCCTTCCGCTTGTACGGACGATGTTCGATAATTTTCTTGGAATAAGCATCGCCGATCCCAGGGAGAGCTTTCAGTTGATCGGCAGAAGCCGTGTTAATGTCGAGCGGTTCGGCTTTTTCAGCGGCGTATGCATCTGTCAACCCACCAACTGAAAGCGTTGTCTCGCTGCTTCTCCAACTTAATGAAATCGCAAGGACTCCGACGAGCATCATCGTCGCAATCATCCATCGTTTTGCCATCATCATCGCGAACCCTCCTGGTTGATGATCTGTACTGTTTATGAGCTCGAACATTCTCAATCGAACGACAGCAATATTGGCACGAAAGTTGGCGAGTCACAGCTTCTGTGGATATTCCTGTGAACAACGTTGTGTTTGAACGATTGCGAAGCAGATGGAGCCTTATAAATAGCAAAGTGCCTGATATTTGAGCATTGTGGTTCGCCACCAAGAACCCCCATATCTTGGGGGCGGAAGAACCCTATACGTAATTACGCCGCGTGGCAATGTTAGATAATTCTAAATTGTTCGCATCCAATCGCCACGAAATCTGCTAATGCCATGTGACCTAGGGAGATTCCCAGGTATCCGAATCACTATCCACAGCGACGACTTCTCGCTGAGGATAACCGCCCGTAATAATGCCCAAATCATGCGCCCAGTGTGGCATCTCTCACATGCTGAAATTGGTCGTCTCTGCGAACGACATGAGTTCACGTGGAAGGCGTGGGCTGCTCATTCGATATCCTCGGTAGCTACCGCTAACCGGTGACAGAGGTACTCTTCCAAATCCTCCTGTGACTCTTCGTCAATGACGAGCGTTTCCACGCCAAAATCTTCACCTCGCACCCATCGCACGATGCCGGCGGTCACGTAGACTTGCTGGTCAATCGACAGGTTCACCGTCAATGAACAGACTTCGCCAACTCGTAACGGCAGATCGCCAGAGAACCGCCAGCCGCTGAAGGAGAGATTCCACACCGTGCCGGAACCCTCAAATTGACCGGTCTGGTAAGTCACGTGACAATAGATGGGAAAGCGACGGTAGGGACGAATCGTGAAAGGCATAGGAGCATCACCTATTGGAAGATCGCGACTTCTTCGATGGACACGGTATCGCGTTGGGGCGATCGATGCTGATGAGCATCTAGATCAGGCAAAAGCGAGCTGGCACATGGCGAACTACCAGCCTGCGACCAGGGAAATCACCCATCCGATGCCAGCGATGATCACAACAAGCAGGAGCAACCTCACGCTGATCCTCAAGAGGCCGACCGCGAGCCTCGTCAGTGTGTACATCAGGTCCATGACGAGGTAGATGATCACAGGAAGAAGTGCTGCGGCGACCAGTGCCGCACCACCCACCGCTGCCGCGACCTGCACCCCCGCCCAATGCTGCGCTTGCCCGTAGGTGTATCCCATCCATCCGCCCGCTAATGCGACAGGGCCAATCAGTAGTCGAGTCAGTCGCTTGGTCACACCCTGTGCGACGGTTGCCACGCTTGACGATGATGTCCACGATGCCGAGGAGGTACCCCACGATTGCGCCGGTTGCCAGGCGGGCGGGGCTTCCCATGAGGAAGAGGCTTCTATCGGAGACGCTGATTCAAGTGGCGGGACATACCGCGTGGCCTCAGCCAGTTTCTGCGCCCGCCAGCCGTCGGCCTGGTCTTGGTTGTTCCAATCAGGCGAACTACCAACCGATGCGAGTCGTTGGCCCTCTGTATAGTCGTCGGACATGGCACACCTCCTGGTCAGGAGCAGAGCTAGGAAACTCGTTCACGGACACGTCGCCTTACGAAGTGGGTGAGATGAGTGAGGGAATCTGGCTCTACCATTACGTTCTCAACCGGAAATTCACCTCCTCTTGACCACCGCACGACAGCCAGAGGAATGTCGATGTGCTGTGTGTTCGGCGGCGTGACGGTCAAGGAGAGGTTTTCCCCTTGGCGCATGGGGAGGTCGCCTGAGAGACGCCAACCGGAACACGAGAGATTCCACACCGTGCCTTTTCCTTGGAACGGACCAGCGTTATAGGTCACTGGGCATTGCACGGGGAAACGACGGAAGGGACGCAGGACGAATGGCATGGGGGATGCCTCGCTGGGCGCGTATTGTAGGAGGGGCACCAACCAAGGCGCAAGGGGTGGTCAAGTGGGGAATAGGTGTGACCAGCCCCCTATAGTTGTACCAGCGGCAATGTGAGTCAGGCAGGTCGTTGGCTGGCCGGCCGGATGAGCCTCATGGTGTGGGCACCTGACTTTTCAGGTACTCGCTGATGAGCGTGAAGTCATCGA
>DASPUC010000008.1 GCA_035623075.1 Nitrospiraceae bacterium
AGATGGTGATGCCGGGGGACAATGTGAGTGTGACGGCGGAGTTGATCAGCCCGATCGCGATGGATCAGGGGTTGCGGTTTGCGGTGCGCGAGGGCGGCAAGACTGTCGGCTCCGGCGTCGTCACCGAAATCCTGGCGTAACGGCTGGTAGCTGTCCGCTAACAGCTGAGGAGTATTGGAATGCGAGAAATTATCGACCTGGCGTGTACCGTATGCAAGCAGAGGAACTATTCGACGACCAAGAACAAGAAGAATGACCCGGACCGTTTGGAGAAGAATAAGTTCTGTAAATTCTGCCGGAAACAGACACCGCACAAGGAAGTAAAGTAAGTGCTGAAGTGCTGAGTTGAGGTGCAGGCAGTTCAATCACTCAAGACTCGCACTTGGTGCTCAGAACTGGGCATAGGGGCATGGTGTTAATGGCAGCACATCGGTCTCCAAAACCGAGAGTCTGGGTTCAAATCCTAGTGCCCCTGCCATTCCGCAGATAGTTGATGGGAAAGGCCTGGGGCTCGGAGTTCGATGATCGCACGGTTCAATGTAGGGAGAGATCAATGATCAGGAAGATGATCGAATCGGTTCGAGAGTTTTTCGTCGACGTTCGGGGGGAACTCAAGAAAGTGTCGTTCCCCACCCGCGCCGAGACGATTGGCTCAACGACGGTGGTGATCGTTTTTTGCGTCATTGTGTCCCTCTACCTATCGGTAATCGATTCGTTTCTTGTATGGCTTGTCGGCAAACTCCTGTGAGGAGCCGACGTAACAGAGAGCATATGCTGGGGCGTCAACAAGCTGGGATGCAAAGGTAGGTAAATGGCGAAGAGCTGGTACGTCATCCACACCTATGCCGGGTTCGAGGGGCGCGTCAAAACAAGCTTACTGGAGCGGGCGAACCAGATGGGGATGACGGAGAAACTCGGTCAGGTGTTGGTGCCGACCGAGGATGTCATCGAGATTAAAGACGGCAAACGGCGCACTTCTCGGAGAAAGTTTTTCCCCGGATACGTCTTGGTGGAGTTGGAATCACCGCTGGCCGATGACACGTTACAGATGATCAAGGAAACGCCGAAGGTTACCGGTTTTGTCGGCGGCGGGGCTCAGCCGACACCATTATCACAGGAAGAAGTAGAGTCGTTGCTGAAACAAGTTGACGCCGGTGCGGCTGGGCCGCGCGAACAGGTCAAGTTCATCAAGATGGATAACGTGCGCATCATCGATGGGCCGTTCTTGGGATTTAATGGTCTCGTTGACGAGGTAGATCAAGATCACAATCGTCTGAAAGTGATGGTCAGCATCTTCGGACGATCAACGCCGGTCGAGTTAGGATTTTTGCAAGTGGAGAGGATTTAAACAGCAGACAGCTGTCGGCCATCAGCTCTCAGCTCATGCTGAAGGCCAAAAGCTGAATGCTCATGAGGGAATCATGGCAAAGGAAGTATCCGCGCAGATTAAATTGCAGATACCGGCGGGAAAAGCCAATCCGGCACCCCCCGTCGGGCCGTCGCTGGGGCAGCACGGCGTCAACATTATGGAGTTCTGCAAACAGTTCAATGCCAAGACTCAGAAGGAAGGTGACAGCATCATCCCGGTCATTATTACGGTGTACAAGGATCGGAGCTTCACGTTTGTCCTCAAGACACCACCTGCGTCCGATCTGTTAAAGAAGGCTGCTGGGATTATCAAGGGGTCTGGCGTCCCCCAGAAGGATAAGGTGGGGAAAATAACCAAGACTCAGTTGCGTGAGATCGCGCAAAAGAAGATGGCAGACTTGAATGCCGCTGACCTTGAGGGTGCGATCAAGATCATCGAAGGAACGGCCCGGAGTATGGGGGTCGTGGTCCAAGGTTGAGAGCACAGGGCCGGGACCCCTTCATTGCTTGCGCAACGCGAGGCCTCAGAAGGCCCTCGACGGGACAGGGCAAGTCTCGGCGAGCCTGGGGTTGGGCGGGTGATAACGAATGCGCGCAGTCGAAGGGCGCCGACCCAATATGGAGCTAGGGGGGAGGAGAACTAATGGGGAAGAAAATGCGAGCGGCGGCGGACAAAATTCAGCTGCGCCTGTATGCGCTCCGTGAAGCTGTCGACGCAGTGAAGGGAGCGGCCTATGCAAAATTTGACGAGTCTGTCGATTTAGCCATTCGGTTAGGCATCGACCCCAAACGATCTGACCAGATGGTGCGGGGGACGACGTCCTTGCCCCATGGAACGGGGAAAAAGCTTCGGGTGCTCGTCTTCGCCAAAGGTGAGAAAGAGCAAGAGGCGAGGCAGGCGGGAGCAGATTTCGTCGGGGCGGACGACCTGATGGAGAAGATCAAGGGCGGGTGGATGGACTTCGATTGCGCGATCTCCACACCAGACCTGATGGCGTCGGTCGGTAAGCTGGGGAAGGTGTTGGGACCGCGAGGGTTGATGCCGAATCCCAAAACTGGAACCGTCACGTTTGAAGTCGGCAAAGCCGTGGCGGAAATCCGGAAAGGCCGCGTCGAGTATAAAGTGGAAAAGGCCGGCATCGTCCAAGTCCCTGTCGGAAAGGTGTCGTTTAAGGCCGACCAGTTAGTTGACAACGCCTCTGCAGTGCTCGAGGCAGTCATTAAAGCGAAGCCGGCCTCCTGCAAAGGGCGCTATCTGAAGAGCGTGACGATCTCCAGCACGATAGGCCCTGGCGTGAAGCTCGATGCTATGGCATTGACGAAACAGTGGAGTTAGTCGCGGTCTGACCGTTGTAAGGAGAAAGGGTTAGGTTATGAAGAAGGAAGAGAAATCGACCGCGGTCGCGGAGTTGACCGAAAAATTCGGCCGCGCTCGGCTCGCCATTCTCACGGAATGTGCCGGGCTCCCTGTCAATCAGATTACGGAATTGCGGAAGCAATTGCGCGGGGCAAAAGCCGAATACAGGGTGGTGAAGAACACGCTGGCAGCCCGTGCCGCCGAAGGGACTACCCTTTCAGGTGTGAAAGGGTACCTGAAAGGACCGACGGGAATGGTGATCGGCTATGACGATCCTGTGCTGCCGACAAAGGTGCTCAGGGACTTCATACTGGCAGAGAAGCGGGTAGAGAAAATCAAGATTACTATCGGTGTCTTGGAAGGGAAGGTGTTGCAGCCGGCCGAGCTTACCGCGGTCGCGAAGTTGCCGAAGAAGGAAGTGCTGATCGCGATGCTGCTGTCGGCGATGCAGGGGCCGGCACGTGGGCTGGTCTATACCTTGAGTGCAGTCTTATCGAAATTTGTCAGAGTCATTGCGGCCATTCAGGATAAAAAGAAAGGGGAGGGGGACATGTCAGCAACAGCGTCTAAATTATCACAGGAAGAACTCATCAAGGCTATCGAGAGCATGAGCGTGCTCGAATTGGCTGAACTCGTGAAGGGACTGGAGAATAAATTCGGCGTAACGGCCGCTGCTCCGGTCGCCGTTGCCGCGGCGCCGGCTGCCGGTGGGGCCGCAGCCGCTGCAGCCGCCGAAGAGAAGACGGCGTTCGACGTCATTCTTGCATCGGCTCCGGCGGACAAGAAGATTCAGGTCATCAAGGTGGTTCGCGAATTGACCAGCCTGGGATTGAAGGAAGCGAAGGATTTGGTGGAAGGCGCGCCCAAACCGGTGAAGACGG
The DNA here is from genome assembly GCA_035623075.1 of Nitrospiraceae bacterium. Classification (NCBI taxonomy): domain Bacteria; kingdom Pseudomonadati; phylum Nitrospirota; class Nitrospiria; order Nitrospirales; family Nitrospiraceae; species Nitrospiraceae bacterium. The sequence continues at coordinate 3,607 of DASPUC010000008.1, forward strand.
GCGTGGCGAAGGAAGAAGCCGACACTATGAAGAAGAAGCTCGAAGAGAGCGGCGCGAAGGTCGAGGTTAAGTAGCCTCGACGTAGCAGTAAATCCGGGAGTGCCTGTCTTCTCCAGGCACTCAAGCCCAACCATATGTAGTGGAGGACTACCGAATGTCCGAAACGACTCTACAAGAGTTCGTGGAACGGAAAGACTTTTCTCGCATTCGCACTAGCATCGATATCCCGGATCTGATCGAGATCCAGAAGCGCTCCTACGAAGAGTTCTTACAAATGGAGGTGGAACCGGAGCGCCGCAAAGATTACGGTCTTCAAGCGGCACTGGCGAGTGTCTTTCCGATTCCTGATTACAACAACACGGCGGTGTTGGAATACACCAGTTACACACTGGGGACACCCAAGTACGATGAGCGCGAATGTCTTGAGCAGGGGATGACCTTTGCCGTGCCCCTCAAGCTGCGCGTCCGGCTGGTGGTGTTCGACAAGGAAGACAAGGGGCCGAAGAAAAAAGTGCTCGATGTTCGCGAGCAGGAGGTCTATGTCGGAGAACTGCCGCTGATGACCGAGCGGGGCACGTTTATCGTGAACGGCACGGAACGCGTGGTCGTCAGCCAATTGCACCGTTCGCCCGGCGCATCGTTTACTCACGACAAGGGGCGGACCCACGCGAGCGGTAAGGTGTTGTACTCCGCCCGCATCATCCCCTATCGCGGCTCGTGGCTCGATTTCGAATTCGACGCCCGCGACATTCTCTACGTGCGCATCGATCGCCGTCGAAAAATGCCGGCGACGATCCTCCTGAAAGCGTTCGGATATTCCAGCGACGATCTCTTGAAGATGTACTACCCGGTCGAGGAAATCCGGGTGGTCAAAGGCAAGTTGATGCGGAAGCTGGACCCCGAGATCCATCACGGTCTGCGCTGTTCCACGGAAGTCACGGAGAAGGGTGCGAAAGATCCGCTGGTCCGTGAGGGAGGAAGGCTGACCAAGGGTCTGATCGCGAAATTGAAATCGGCCGGCGTGAAGGAGATTCCCGTGTCGCCGGCTGAGCTGGTCGGTCGCGCCGTCTTGACCGAGCTCGTCGATTCGAAAAAGCACAAGATCGCTGAGAAAAACCAACGACTGACGGCGGAGATCGTCGAAAAAATTGCCGAGAGCGATATCGAAGACTTCAAGGTCATTTACTTGGACACCGCAACGGCGACTCCGGTGATTCTGGATACGTTGGAGATGGAGCGGACTGGTTCGAAGGAAGAGGCGATGGTCGAGATCTATCGCAGGCTTCGTCCGGGCGAAACCCCATCGGTCGAAACGGCCCGGGCGCTGTTCGACAATTTATTTCTCAACTCGAAGCGGTACGACCTGTCTCCTGTCGGGCGTCTGAAGCTGAACAAAAAACTCGAGCTGGACTTGCCGCTGGAACAGCGGACGTTAACAGCACAGGACATCGTCGAAGTCATTCGCTACCTCGTCAACCTGAAAATGGGCAAGGGCGAGATCGACGACATCGACCATTTGGGAAATCGTCGAGTCCGGTCTGTGGGCGAGCTCTTGGAAAACCAGTTCCGCCTCGGCCTGGTCCGTATGGAGCGCAGCATCAAAGAGCGCATGAACCTGCTCGATATGGAAACCGTGCTGCCGCACGACCTCATCAACGCCAAGCCGGTCGTGGCCGCCGTCAAAGAATTTTTCAGCAGCAGTCAGCTGTCGCAGTTCATGGATCAGACGAACCCACTTGCGGAGATCACGCACAAGCGGCGCCTTTCCGCATTGGGGCCTGGCGGGTTGACGCGTGAACGGGCCGGATTCGAAGTACGCGACGTCCATCCGTCGCATTACAGCCGCATCTGTCCCATCGAGACACCGGAAGGTCCGAACATCGGTCTGATCACGTCGCTCGCGACCTACGCACGGATCAACCAATTCGGGTTCATCGAGGCTCCTTATCGAAAGGTCGTCAAGGGAAGGGTCACGGATGAAATCGAGTTTTTGTCCGCAATCGAAGGGGATCGATACATCATCGCCCAGGCGAACTCAAAACTCGACGGGTCCAATCGGCTGGTCTCGGAAACCGTCTCGGCCCGGTCCGGCGGTGATTTCGTGACGGCCACTCCAGACAAGATCGAATACATGGACGTGTCGCCGAAACAGGTGGTCAGCGTGGCGACTGCGTTGGTCCCGTTTTTGGAACACGACGACGCAAACCGGGCTCTGATGGGATCAAATATGCAACGCCAAGCCGTGCCGCTGTTGAAATCGGAAGCCCCGCTGGTCGGCACTGGGATGGAGGCAGTTGTCGCGCGTGATTCCGGCTATGTGGTGCAGGCCAAGCGGACCGGCGTCGTGGAAAGCGTCGATGCGACGCGCATCGTCGTCCGAGCAGACTCCAAGGAAGGTCGGAGAGGGAAAGATTCGGGTTTGGATGTCTATGACCTTATCAAATTCCAGCGATCAAACCAGAACACATGCATCACTCAAACCCCCGTCGTTCGGATCGGTCAGCCAGTCAAGAAGGGCCAAGTGTTGGGTGACGGTCCGGCGATCGATCAAGGTGAGCTGGCCTTGGGCAAGAATGTCCTCGTCGCGTTTATGCCGTGGGGCGGGTACAACTTCGAAGACGCGATTCTGTTAAGCGAGAAACTCGTGCGGGAAGATGCGTTTACCTCGATTCATATCGAAGAGTTCGAGGTCGAAGCGCGCGATACGAAGCTGGGCAAGGAAGACATCACACGAGACATTCCCAACGTGGGAGAAGAGGCGCTCCGCAATCTCGATGAGAGCGGCATCATCCGTATCGGCGCTGAAGTGAAGCCGGGGGATATTCTCGTGGGAAAGGTCACGCCCAAAGGCGAAACGCAGCTGACCCCAGAAGAAAAACTCCTCCGTGCCATCTTTGGCGAGAAGGCCGGAGACGTCAAGGACACGTCGTTGACGGTGCCCCCCGGTGTCGAGGGCATTATCGTCGACGTCAAGATCTTTTCCCGCAAAGGCCTCGACAAGGATGAACGGTCCAAGACCATCGAGAGCGAAGATCAGATGAAGCTGCAGCGCGACCACCATGAGGAGCTGCGGATCATCGACGAGGAAAAAACGAAGAAGATTCGCAAGTTGCTCTTGGGGAAAGTCGTCGGCCGCGATCTGATGGATCCGGAGAGCGGGGATGTCATTCTCAAAAAGAAGGGCAAGCTCACGGCCGAAATCCTCAAGCGGCTTCCGGATGAAACCGTCCGGTACATCATCCTGAGCGATCCAGAAGAACAGAAGGAGCTCGAGGACATCGAGCGGCGTGCGAAGGAGCAGATCGAAATTCTCCAAACGCTCTACGACGAAAAGGTCGGTCGGTTGAAGCGGGGTGATGAGCTGCCGCCAGGCGTCATCAAGCTGGTGAAGGTGTACATCGCCATGAAGCGGAAGATTCAGGTCGGCGACAAGATGGCCGGCCGCCATGGCAATAAGGGAGTGGTTTCGCGTGTGTTGCCCGAAGAGGACATGCCGTATTTGCCGGATGGGACTCCGGTGGAGATCGTGCTGAATCCGCTGGGCGTGCCGTCTCGTATGAACGTCGGTCAGATTCTAGAAACACACCTCGGATGGGCGGCCAAGGCTCTGGGGATCACCGTTGCAAGCCCGGTATTCGACGGGGCTTCTGAGAAAGAGATCAAGGATTTGCTGAAGAGAGGCAAATTGCCCACCAGCGGACAATCGCAGCTCATGGATGGCAGGACCGGTGAACCGTTCGGGAGTCCGGTCACGGTCGGATACATGTATGTGCTGAAATTGCACCACCTGGTCGACGATAAGATTCACGCTCGTTCGATCGGGCCCTATTCTCTCGTGACCCAACAGCCGCTCGGAGGGAAGGCTCAATTCGGCGGGCAGCGACTGGGTGAAATGGAAGTCTGGGCCTTGCAGGCCTATGGAGCTGCCTCCACGCTCCAGGAGTTTTTGACGGTGAAGTCTGATGACGTGCCGGGCCGGTCTCGTATGTACGAAGCGGTGGTGAAGGGCGAACCGTTCTTAGAACCGGGACTGCCCGAGTCATTCAACGTGTTGGTCAAAGAACTTCAAAGCTTGGGGCTTGATGTCGAGTTGGTGAAGTCACAGGAATAAATTGAAATCAACTGACGAGTGACACGCACGGCTTGCATCTTTTGTTGAGCCGGACGATCGGCACTCGAACTGATCACTCCTCTCTAAGCAAGGAGGGATACACCTTGGAAGGCGTCTATACACTGTTTGAAAAGCCGCGGGATTCGGTCTCCTTCGATGCGATGCGCATCCGGATCGCCTCGCCCGAGAAAATTCGATCGTGGTCCTACGGCGAAGTGAAGAAGCCGGAGACGATCAACTACCGGTCATTCAAGCCGGAGAAGGATGGCCTCTTCTGTGCCAAAATTTTTGGGCCGATTAAGGACTGGGAGTGCAACTGCGGCAAGTACAAGCGCATGAAGCACCGCGGCATTGTCTGTGACAAGTGCGGTGTGGAAGTCATTCAATCAAAAGTCCGCCGCGAACGGATGGGCCATATCGAACTGGCCGCGCCAGTCGCGCACATCTGGTTCTTGAAGGGTGTGCCCAGCCGGATTGGCACGCTGCTCGACATGAGCCTGAAGCAGCTGGAGAAGATCCTCTATTTCGAGAGCTACGTCTGTGTGGATCCCGGGACAACTGATTTGGTGGAAAAGGACCTCGTCTCCGAAGAGAAGCTGCGGTCGTTGCAGTCGGAGTACAGCGCCGGCTCCTACAAAGTTGGGATCGGTGCCGATGCCATCCGTGAACTGCTTCGGAAGATCGATATCAACACTCTGTGGGATGAACTGCATGTGAAGGCGAAGGCGTCGGCCTCCGCGGCGCTGAAGAAAAAGTACGCGAAGCGACTGAAAGTCATCGAAGCATTCCGGAAATCTGGGAACAAGCCGGAGTGGATGATCATGGACGTGATTCCCGTGCTTCCTCCGGAGTTGCGCCCATTGGTGCCGTTGGATGGCGGGCGGTTTGCGACCTCGGATCTCAACGATCTCTATCGACGCGTCATCAACCGGAACAATCGCCTCAAGCGGTTGATGGAATTGAAAGCGCCAGGCGTCATTATCCGGAACGAAATGCGGATGTTGCAGGAAGCGGTGGACGCGCTCTTCGACAACGGGCGCCGAGGCCGTGCCATTCGTGGACCTAACAAGCGCCCGCTGAAGTCGCTCAGCGATATGCTCAAGGGCAAACAAGGGCGGTTCCGACAGAACCTGCTCGGGAAGCGCGTAGATTACTCGGGGCGAACCGTGATCGTGGTGGGGCCGGAGTTGCGTCTGCACCAGTGCGGGTTGCCCAAGAAGATGGCGCTCGAACTCTTCAAGCCCTTTATCTTCCATAAATTGGAGGAGCGCGGCGCGGCGACGACGATCAAGAGCGCCAAGCGTCTGGTCGAAAAGGAACGGCCTGAAGTGTGGGATGTACTGGACGAAGTCATTCGCGAGCACCCTGTGCTCTTGAACCGCGCTCCGACATTGCATCGATTGGGAATTCAAGCGTTCGATCCTGTGTTGGTCGAAGGCAAGGCAATCCGGCTCCATCCGCTCGTCTGCGCTGCGTTCAACGCTGACTTCGACGGTGACCAGATGGCGGTGCACGTTCCACTGTCGGTGGAAGCGCAGGTCGAAGCCCGGGTACTAATGATGTCCATCAACAATATTTTGTCTCCCGCGAATGGAAAACCGATCGCGGTGCCGTCGCAAGACATGGTGTTGGGTTGCTACTGGTTGACGAAGGAACGGGTCGGAGCGAAGGGCGAAGGCAAGGTGTTCGGCTCGCCGGAAGAAGTGCGTATTGCCTTTGATGCCCGGGAAGTCGAAGAGCATGCGCGCATTAAAGTGCGCATCGAAGGGGCACTCGTACAGACGACGGTTGGCCGGGTGCTGCTGTCGGAGGTTCTCCCTTCGGGTATGCCGTTCGTCAATGCAAACAAGGTGATGACGAAGAAGGAAGTAACGAGGCTGATCGATACGGTATATCGCCAAACCGGTCATCGGGAGACCGTGACGTTCCTCGACAAGATCAAGGACATCGGCTTCCAATATGCGACGCGCGCCGGTGTGTCGATCTGCATCGACAACATGCACATCCCGACGAAGAAGGAAGATCTGATCGGGAAAGCGCAGCGTGAGGTGAATGAAATCGAACGGCAGTATGCCGAGGGTCTGATCACGAACGGTGAGCGCTACAACAAGGTCATCGACATTTGGGCCCATGTGACCGAACAGGTAGCCAACGAGATGATGAAAGAACTCGGGGCAGGAGGCGACCCGACAAAAGCCGAATCGTTCAACCCGATCTTCATGATGGCCGACTCGGGCGCACGGGGCAGTTCACAGCAGATTCGTCAGTTGGGTGGTATGCGCGGCTTGATGGCCAAGCCGTCCGGGGAAATTATCGAAACGCCGATTACCGCGAACTTCCGCGAAGGATTGACCGTGCTGCAGTACTTCATTTCAACACACGGTGCGCGTAAAGGGTTGGCCGATACGGCGTTGAAGACCGCCAACTCCGGGTACCTCACACGTCGCCTCGTCGACATCGCGCAGGATGTCATCATCAACGAAATCGACTGCGGAACGACGGACGGCATTATCGTGAGCGCGCTCGTCGAGGGCGGTGAGATAATTCAGCCGATCGAAGAGCGCGTGCTTGGTCGCTTGGCAGCCGAGGACATTCGCGATCCGGTGACAGGAGAAATCATCGTGTCCCTCAACGAAGAAATTGACGAGGACCGGACCAAATCGATTGTCGAAGCCGGTGTCGATCGGGTGAAGATTCGCTCGGTGTTGACCTGCCAATCGCGCCGAGGGGTCTGCCAGTCCTGCTATGGACGGGACTTGGCTCGTGGGCGTCTGGTCGAAAAAGGTGAGCCTGTTGGTGTGATTGCGGCGCAGTCGATCGGCGAGCCGGGCACGCAGTTGACGATGCGTACCTTCCATATCGGTGGGACGGCCAGTAAGGTGGTCGAGCAAACCGTTCTCGAAGCCAAGCATGCCGGGCATCTGAAGTTCATGAGCTTTGATGCGAAGAAGAACGCCGATGTACACAACGGCGGTATTGCCGTCAGGAACAAGGAGGGCGAGTGGGTTGTCATGAACCGCAATGCAAAGATCGCGATTGTGGACGACAACGGCCGTGAGCGCGAAAAATATCCGGTCGTGTACGGCGGAAAAATCAAAGTCAAGGACGGTGATCGTGTTGAACTCGGCCAAAGGCTCGTCGAGTGGGATCCTTACTCGCTGACGATCCTGACCGAGGTCGGCGGGAAAGTTGCCTATGGAGACATCGTGGAAGGTGTCACGATGAAAGAAGAGTTCGATGAAGTGACGGGCCTTTCCCGGAAAGTCATCATCGAACATTCGGGTGCCACCCTCCGTCCGCGCGTATCGATCAAGGATGAAGGGGGGAAAACAGCCAAAGTGTCCGGGAGTACAGCGACGGTGGCGCGGTATCTGCTGCCAGTGGGCGCCCACATTTTCGTGGAAAAAGGTGCGACGGTCCACCCGGGAGATGTCTTGGCCAAGATTCCCCGTGAGACGACGAAAACAAAAGATATCACGGGTGGTCTGCCGCGGGTGGCCGAGTTGTTCGAGGCACGGAAGCCGAAAGAACAAGCGGTCATCAGCGAAATCGATGGCGAAGTCTCATACGGAGGCTTCGTCAAAGGTCAGCGAAAGGTGCTCGTCGATAACAAGATGGGAGACGTGAAGGAGTATTTCATTCCAAAGGGCAAACACGTCAATGTTCACGAAGGTGATTGGGTCAGAGCCGGTGAGCCCTTGATGGACGGGTCGGCCAATCCGCATGACATCCTGGATGTGCTCGGACCCAACGAGTTGCAAAAATACCTTGTGGATGAAGTGCAGGACGTGTATCGGCTGCAAGGCGTCTCGATCAACGACAAACACATCGAGATTATCGTTCGCCAGATGTTGCGAAAGGTGCGCATCGAGGAACCCGGAGATACGACGTTCTTGCCCGGCAGCCAGGTCAGCAAGATGGTGTTCGAGGAAGAGAATGATCGTGTGTTAGCCAAAGGCGGTAAGCCGGCGCTCGGTAAGCCGGTTCTTCTTGGCATTACGAAGGCGGCATTGACCACCGACAGTTTCATCTCGGCAGCCTCGTTCCAGGAAACGACGAGAGTGCTGACCGAAGCGGCCATCAACGGACGTGAAGATAATCTGCGAGGCTTGAAAGAAAACGTGATCGTCGGCCGCTTGATTCCCGCCGGCACAGGGTTTGAGGAGTATCGAGATACCTTCGTGATCAGCCCTAAACCGGAGCCTGTTGCAGTTGGCCAAGGTGAGCCGGCCGCGCTGGTTCGGGAGGGTGCCACCGCTTCTTCAACCGAGGGGAGATCATAGGAAGCTTCACGGAGCGCGCGTCGCTTGACACTCAGCAACGCGGTCATTATAATCCGCAGGCTTTGCCCAGAATTGAGTTGTACGACGGTGTGTTGTGCGCAACGCGAGAGTAATTGAATCGTGCCAACAATCAATCAGTTAGTCAGAAAAGGGCGTCAGCTGGCGCATGCGAAAACAAAGAGCCCGGCACTGAAGTGCTGTCCGCAGAAACGCGGGGTATGTCTCCGGGTCTATACCTCGACTCCCAAAAAGCCGAACTCGGCCTTGCGAAAAGTCGCGCGCGTACGGTTGACGAACGGAATGGAAGTGACGACATACATTCCTGGCGTCGGACACAACCTCCAGGAGCACTCCATCGTATTGGTGCGAGGTGGTCGGGTGAAAGACTTGCCGGGTGTCCGCTATCACATCGTCCGCGGTGCGTTGGATGCCGTGGGTGTGACGGACCGAAAGCAGGGTCGTTCAAAGTACGGGGCAAAGCGCCCCAAATAGGCTCAGCGCCGTCGACGAACAGTAGGGAAGCAGAATCGTATGCCACGCAGCAGGTTTTTACATCAGCGGGAACCGCTTCCGGATGTGCGGTATCGTGACAAGCTTGTCGGGAAGTTTTTGAACATCTTGATGGAGCGCGGAAAGAAGAGTACGGCCGAGCGCATTTGCTACGGAGCCTTCGACATGATTCAGGAGAAGACCGGCGGCGATCCGCTCAAAGTTTTTCGGACGGCGATCGATAACGTGAAGCCGATCGTGGAAGTCAAGTCACGTCGGGTGGGTGGTGCATCGTATCAGGTGCCGGTGGAAATTCGCCCCGCTCGTCGCATGTCATTGGCGCTTCGATGGCTGTCTGAGTTTTCACGGACGCGTGGCGGCAAGAGCATGCGTGAAAAACTTGCCGCAGAGCTGCTCGACGCGTCGAACAACACAGGGGCGTCGGTGAAGAAGCGGGAAGACGTGCATCGGATGGCGGAGGCCAATAAGGCGTTCGCGCACTATCGCTGGTAACGTCGTTCTGTGCTGCAGTTGGGCCGTGCTGCGATCCGCAGACGCGGGTGCCCCTGAATCGCAGCGATTGTCCGGCTCATTCTGCAGCACGTGTGTTTTTAAGGGATGAATTGTGGCTAGACAAACATCACTCGATCGCACGCGCAACATCGGCATCATGGCGCACATTGATGCCGGAAAAACCACGACCACCGAACGTGTCCTCTATTATACGGGGATGACGCATAAAATGGGCGAGGTCCACGAGGGCGCGGCGACAATGGATTGGATGGAGCAAGAGCGGGAGCGCGGGATTACGATCACCGCGGCCGCCACGACCTGTTTTTGGAGAGACCATCGCATCAATATTATCGACACGCCCGGGCACGTCGACTTCACGATCGAGGTCGAGCGGTCCCTTCGCGTGCTCGATGGCGCCGTCGCCGTGTTTGATTCCGTACAGGGCGTGGAGCCGCAATCGGAAACCGTGTGGCGGCAAGCCGATAAATATCGAGTCCCTCGTATCGCGTTCATGAACAAGATGGACCGGACCGGCGCCGACTTTTACTTCAGCGTGCAGTCGATCGTGGATCGACTGGGTGCCAATCCTATCCCGATTCAGCTTCCGATCGGACGTGAGGTGGAGTTTCGCGGGTCGATCGATCTGGTCACGATGAAGGGGTTCTTCTACGACGATGAAACACTGGGAGCCAAATACAAGATCGACGAGATTCCTCCGGACATGGTCGGTAAGGCGAAAGAGTATCGGGAGAAAATGCTGGAGGCAGTTGCGGAGTTCGACGACCACGTCATGGAGAAATACCTCAATGGACAATCCTTGAGCGAGGAAGAAGTGCGGCGATGTATTCGAGCCGGGACGATTGCCATGAAGATCACCCCGGTGCTGTGCGGCTCGGCCTTTAAGAATAAAGGTGTGCAGCAGCTCCTTGACGGGGTCATTGATTTTCTGCCGTCGCCGCTGGATATTCCGCCCGTGAAAGGGGTTGACCCGAATTCTGGCAAAGAGGTGGAGCGGAAGCCATCGGATAGCGAGCCTTTTGCCGCGCTGGCTTTCAAAATCATGTCCGATCCATTTGCAGGACAATTGACGTACTTCCGTGTCTATTCAGGCACGCTCAAGACCGGTACACCGGTGCTCAATATCACGAAGGGGACAAAGGATCGCATCGGGCGCTTGTTAAAAATGCACGCGAACAAGCGCGAAGAAATCGATACCGCCTATGCAGGAGACATTGTTGCAGCGGTGGGTTTGAAGGGAGCGACGACCGGGGATACGTTGGCCGATGAAAAACAGCCGGTCCTCCTGGAAATCATGAAGTTCCCGGAGCCAGTCATTGCGATGGCCATTGAGCCGAAGACAAAACAAGACCAGGAAAAGATGGGGTTCGCGTTGCAAAAGCTCGCGCAGGAGGATCCGTCCTTTCGTGTACGGACTGATGAGGAGACAGCGCAGACGATTATCGCGGGGATGGGTGAGTTGCATCTCGAGATCATCGTCGATCGCCTGCTCCGCGAGTTTAAGGTTGAGGCCAATGTCGGGAAACCGGAGGTTGCCTTCAGGGAGACCATTCGCCGCAAGGCCGAATCAGAATCTAAGTACATTAAGCAGACCGGCGGCCGCGGACAGTATGGCCATGTCGTGTTGACGGTGGAGCCGTCGGATCCAGGCAAAGGTTTGGAGTTCGTGAACAAGGTAGTCGGCGGGGCGGTTCCCAAGGAATATATTCCGGCTGTTGAAAAAGGGGTGAAGGAGCGAATGGAGACCGGGGTCATTGCCGGTTATCCACTTCGGGATATCCGCGTCACGCTCATCGATGGGTCCTACCATGAAGTGGACTCCAACGAAATGGCGTTTAAGATTGCCGCCTCCATGGGCTTTGCTGACGCCTGTAAGAAAGCCGATCCGGTCTTGCTCGAGCCGATCATGAAAGTCGAGGTCCTGGTGCCTCAGGAATTCATGGGAGACGTCATCGGGAATTTGAACGGTCGCCGGGGGAAAGTGCAGGGCATGAAAGTTCGCGCCGGCGCGCAGGCGATCGATGCCGCGGTGCCTCTGAGCGAGATGTTTGGGTATGCGACGGATTTGCGGTCTCGCACGCAGGGACGCGCGACGTACAGTATGGAATTCGATCGCTACGAGCCGGTTCCGAAGAATATCGCAGAAGCGATCATCAAGAAATAGTGGTGTCGTGAATTAGGGGGAGGGAGTTGGTATGGCGAAGGCGAAATTTGAGCGGCGGAAGCCGCACGTGAACATCGGGACAATCGGGCACGTGGACCACGGCAAGACGACCTTGACGGCAGCCTTGACCAAGGTCTGCGCGGACAAGGGGCTGGCGAAGTTCGTGAGCT
>DASPUC010000009.1 GCA_035623075.1 Nitrospiraceae bacterium
AGCTCACGAACTTCGCCAGCCCCTTGTCCGCGCAGACCTTGGTCAAGGCTGCCGTCAAGGTCGTCTTGCCGTGGTCCACGTGCCCGATTGTCCCGATGTTCACGTGCGGCTTCCGCCGCTCAAATTTCGCCTTCGCCATACATCACGCTCCTTGTCAGGACACTGAAGGTTTGATCCCGGCGCGCATAACTTTCAACTCGCTCCGGATCGGGCTAGCTCTGCCTGGAGCCCACGACGCGGATCGAACGCGTGACCTCGTCCTTACCAAGGACGTGCTCTACCAACTGAGCTACGTGGGCGTTCCTCGTTAATCGTGAATCGCTATTTGTTAACCGCAAGACAAACCTTCCAGAAAGTTTCACTGGCCCGCTGTTTCACGTTTAACGAATAACGCCTCACGCTCCCCCATTGGAGCGGGCGGTGGGAATTGAACCCACGACAGCCAGCTTGGAAGGCTGGGACTCTACCACTGAGCTACGCCCGCCCATCGTTGAGCGCTGAGTAGTCAGTGCTGAGTTTGAACCATGATGTCCAATTCTCTCAGCACTCACTACTCGACACTCAGACCTTACCTGCATCCGGTTTTGGTGGGCAGGCAAGGATTCGAACCTTGGAAGACATAAGCCAGCAGATTTACAGTCTGCCCCCTTTGGCCACTTGGGTACCTGCCCAAACTTATGCGCGTGATTTCGTTGACACGAAGAATCATCACGATCTGCTGCTTCTGATCCTTGCAAAACAAGAGTAGGCCTGTCCACCCACAGCTCCCCCTCTCCTTTAAAAAAGGAGATAAATAATGAGCTGCGGAGACAGCTTTGTTCAGGAAACGCTCGATTCTATTGACGAAGTTGCGCGATGTCAAGCCCCGATGGCCAAATCTTCAAATTTTTTCTCTTCGGGCCGTCCTGTGAGAGGATCTTCGCGCAATTTGCCTTCGCAACATTCCCTCAGACCCATCAGAGACGCAGACCGAAAATTGAATCTAAGCCTCTGGAATAATTTCAGAATCCCGATCGCCCAGAACCGACTCACATATTTTATTCGCAGGTGGACTGCACTCTTGAGCGAGTCGCTGTGGAAGCAAGAACTTTCATGGCATCGCTGACAAGATTAGGAGGAAAACCAAGGGCGGTATCCATCAAGACCTTCGCTTCCTGCCGGGACAGTCGTGACGCAGGGGCGAGAAATCGTTTATGGGTGACTCCTCGCTCCGTCGGATCCTCCGGCTCATAATATCCGCGGAGCGTTCCTTCAAAGTCTGCCTCTTTCAAACGGCGCAGCCATTCCTCGCGTTGCTTACCTGACTTCATCACCGCACGTCCTGATCCCTTGGTAACATCGAGTTGATTCCATACCACCCACCCAATAAAAACTGCCCAGGTCTCATTGAGGGCCTCCCATGATTCGCGGTCCGTCAAGAACCGCTCCTCGGTTTCGGTCTTTCTCTGAACGATTGGCGTAATCAGTACCGTTCCATAGTGACACTGCTGTTGTGCGCGCGCAAACCTCAGGATCGGCTGTTGCTGAGACTCTGGTGACACCGATTCGGCGGCTGTAACGAGATAGTCGATGTAGGCGTGAAAGAGCTCATGATAGAGTGTCTCGATTTCCTTATGCGTCATCTGGCCGAGCGGTCGCAAGGTAGCTCCCGCTGCATTGAAGGAAAGCGATCGGTTCAGCACCATGCGATGGTCATCGAGGTGATACTCCGCTGCAAAGGTTTGCAAATCATCGAACTGGAACCGAATAAACTCCTGCGGAATTGCTCGCAAGAACCTGGTTGGTAATCCAAGCTTATCCGCTTCTCCAAGCAATTGCGCCCACATTCGTTCATAGGAGACAGCGTGGGTGTCGGCAATCACAAGCTCGGACTGCAACGCACTCATAGACACCAGCAGAACAACTGCCAGAAGCCTCCACCTCGCGGGAATTATCGAGCATCGTTTCATGGGATGAGCACTGTATACTGTATAAGGACCGAGGCATCCGATCACACCAGCCTCTGATCCGCAATTGACGCTCGTAACTAGTATCGGCTGTGATAGTCACCCCAGCCAGAGCGTTGGTCTTCCTCAACCAGTGTGAGCTGGTCAAACAGCGCCGGAGAGACATGGTCCAGGAATCGCGTGGGCTTCGACAGGAGCATGCCGCTACCTTTGTCGAAGACATTGATTGGATACGTCAGGTAGAGATACCGCTTGGCTCTCGTCACCGCTACGTAAAAGAGACGCCGTTCCTCCTCTAATTCTTCATCCGTGACGAACGAATAGGGGGAGGGGAACTTGCCATCGACGAGCCAGATCACGAACACACATTGCCATTCCAAGCCTTTCGCCGAATGGATGGTGGAGAGAACAAGCTGCTCGTCATCGCGATTAGGTGCCTCGACACTAGTCACACTTCCGTCTGGCGGTTCCAAGGCAAGATCTGAGAGAAACTCATCCACTCCCGGATAGCCTGCCGCGATGGTCTGCAAATGGTCGAGGTCCCTCGTTCTCTTGGGATAATCGTCGTACTGTTCCTTTAAGATCGGGAAATAATACTCGTAGATCTGGCTCACCTTCTCAGCTGGTCCGACATTCTGGGCCTTGGTCAAACTCTCAAGGGTGAGCGACAAACTCTTTAAGCCTGCTCCGGATCTCCCTCCGACCTCGCGAAGCACTCGGTAAGGCTCGTCTGATTTCACAAGGGCCGCGAGCAGATCCTTCACTTTCTTCGGTCCGACACCTTCGATCAGCATGAGCACGCGATGCCAACTCACCGTATCAAGAGGATTGACCACGACTCGCAGATGCGCCAACAAATCCTTCACGTGTGCCGTCTCAATGAACTTCACCCCGCCGCGCTTGACAAAAGGCAGCCCGTGGCGTGACAGCTCGATTTCCAGATCGAACGAATGAAAGCTCGAGCGAAACAGCACCGCTACTTCATCGAGAGGCACTCCTTCCTCTCGCAACTCTAGAATGCGCTGTGCGACGAATCGAGATTGCGCGTGTTCACCGGTCGCTTCCGCGAGTGCTGGAGGCGGCCCTTCAAGTTTTCTCGTAAATAGATGCTTGGTGTACTTCTCCGGCGCCGCATCGATGATCGCGTTGGCAAGATGTAAGATCGGCTGCGTGCTGCGATAGTTTTCTTCGAGTTTATAAATGACCGCTCCGGGAAAGAGAGACGGGAACTCCATAATATTCCTGAACGTCGCACCGCGGAACGCATAAATCGATTGCGAATCATCGCCAACCACCATCACGTTCTGGTGCGTGGCTGCGAGTAGGCGAATCAACTCTCCCTGCAAACGGTTTGTGTCTTGATACTCGTCGACGAGAATATACCGGTACAACGAGGCGATAGACTGTCTCGCCATATCATGCTGCATCAGCAGCTGCCGCAGCAGCACAAGTAAGTCGTCATAATCCACCAGTTGCTTCTGACGTTTGGCCGTCTGATATCCCTGCTTAAGCCGGTCCAGGTCATCAAGATGATCGGCAAAATGGCTAAACTCCTCCAGCAGGATTTCATCGAGCGGGCGCAGTGTATTTTCAGCCTTGCTAAAGATCTCGGCGATAGTCCCCTTCCGTGGAAACCGCTTGTCTTTTTCATTGAGCCCGAGCTGAGACCGGACCAGAGCGATGAGGTCCTCAGCATCACTTCGGTCGAGGATGGTAAAACCCGGCTCGAGACCGATCTGGCGACCAAATCGCCTGAGCAACGTATTGGCGACCGAGTGAAACGTGCCTCCGCAGACACGCTCGCTGCGCCCCCCGATCAGCGCTCCCACACGCTCAAGCATCTCCTGCGCGGATTTCCGGGTAAAGGTCAGTAACAGGATGCTGGCAGGATCCACACCCGAGTCGATTAAATAGGCAACGCGGTACACCAGCGTTCGAGTTTTGCCGCTGCCAGCGCCAGCGATCACGAGCGCCGGTCCGTCGCCGGCCGTCACCGCCGCATGTTGTTGGGGGTTCAACTCCGCCGCGTAGTTGATTGAAAGCCGTCGCGGTGTCGCCTCATCCGACGAACGCTTCAGTACATAGGGAGTAATATTTCGGCTCATGTCAATAATCAGGAAGTAGTCGCGCTGTATAACATACCACCCAGTGTCTTTCAACGAACAGTCGATGGACAAGGAGGAGAAGGTAGCAAATGCGGTCAGCAGCTGACGCAACAATTGATCATGGGGGCGCCCCTTGGAGACTCAAGCGGGACTTGTATATAATGATGACGTTTATCACGAGGGCGTAATGTCAGCCACAAAAAGTGCCTACAGCCCGCAACTTCGCACGATTGCCGAATTGATGCTCGCCGTGGCGGGGGAGTCCGTAACCATGATGAAACGGAATGCACCCCAACTGGCATTGAAGCTCAAGCGTCAAACCGAATGGAAAATCTATTTGGAATTCCTCAAGGTCATGTTTAATCTGACTGATCGCTTGTCAGTCCTACATGTCCCTCTCAAAGACCAACCGGAATTCATGAACGACCTGGAAGACGCCGTCGCGCTGCAGTTAAAAACCGTCCTCGAGCCCGCGTTCGCATCCGGCGCCGACCAGACAGAAATTATGCTGACCATCAGCGGAGCCGTGGCGGAGAGCCGTCAGACCTACGAGAAATATCGATTTCTGATCACCGAGGACAGGACCGCCAAAAACGATCTCTTGAAAGATTTTGGCGATCGTGTTGCTGATGTCATGGGCGCTGCGGGTGACGGGCAGGTCTCTTCTGCCGCAACACTCTGCGTCAGCGCTGTCATTCCAGCTCTTACGTCCATCTTGGCTGGCGACGCCCCGCCAACCCAAGACGCTTCGCAGGTGATTCAGAATCAGTCGTCAAGCCCAACTGAAAAGCCGGCGGCCTCGATTCCCAAAGGCCCCATCGGCAACGAAATCAAACTCGTCAGCGTGATGTCCAGCGTCGCCGGAGAAGAAGTGGAAACCCGATGGGGCCTCCATCCGCGATTCCGCCAGGATTTGAAACCGGACGAAGTCCAGCAGTTGACTAAACTGATGAACCGAGTTGCGAAAATCCTTGGCGAACGCTATGCCAGCGTGGCATTCTCCGATGAGTGGGCGTCATGGCATAAGGCCGGTCACGCCTAGTCGTACTCACCTCTGAACGTGACGCATTTCTTGTCTCACTGACACACGACAGGGAGGTTTCGTGGACAGCCAACATCAGACAGTATCTCTTCCGAACGGCTTTCCGTCCGGATTGACGCGTCTGTCGGAGCTCGCACAGAACTTATGGTGGAGTTGGACTCCTGAAGCGCGGCGGCTCTTTGAAGTGATCGACCCGACCCTCTGGGTCCTTTGTCACCACAACCCCGTCAAGCTCCTAACCGAGGTGAAGCCGGAGCGTCTCACGCAGCTAGCCGAAGATCCAAGTTATGTGCGTCAGTATTCGGCCGTGCTGAAACTGTTCGACCAGTACCACCGGAACGGACGGAGTTGGTTCAAGTCGCAGCACCCCGAGTTAGCCGATGCCACGGTCGCGTATTTCTCCGCCGAATTCGGACTCCATAGTTCTATTCCGATCTACAGCGGCGGTCTGGGAATCTTGGCGGGTGACCATTGCAAGGAGGCCAGCGACCTGGGTGTCCCACTGGTCGGAATCGGGTTTATGTACCCGCAAGGCTATTTCCGACAACGAATCACCGCGGAAGGGTGGCAAGAAGCCGCCTATGCCCCGTTCGATCGAGATGACTCGCCTATCCGTCCAGCCCTCACACCATCAGGTACTCCATGTCGAATCACCGTCGAGATGGGAGATCGAATTGTCGCGGCCATTGTCTGGAAAGTGCTCGTCGGTCGAGTCGCGCTCTATCTGATCGACACGGACGTACCGGAGAATAATCCGGAAAATCGTGCGCTCTCGGCCCGCCTATACGGAGGCGATCAAGAAATCCGGCTGTGCCAGGAAATTCTCCTGGGCATCGGAGGCGTCCGCTTACTCCGCACATTGGGGATCAACCCGACCGTTTGGCACGCCAATGAAGGCCATTCGGCGTTCTTGACGCTCGAGCGAGTGCGCGAGCTCGTCCAAAAGGGTCGGTCGCACGCCGAAGCGAGCGATACGGTTCGCCAGAGTACCGTGTTTACGACTCACACGCCGGTCCCTGCCGGCCACGATGTGTTTCCCCATCACCTGATGGATCGGTACTTCAAGGGCTATTGGGAACAGATCGGCTTGTCTCGGGATGAATTTCTCCGACTCGGGGACAGCCCGAATTCGCATCAACAAGGATTTAACATGACCGCCCTGGCAATCCGACTTTCGGCCAACGTGAACGGAGTAAGCCGTGAACATGGGCGTGTCACCCGTGAGATGTGGCAACATTTTTGGCCCGGATTGGCGATCGATCTGGTACCGATTCGGAGCGTCACCAACGGTGTTCATGCCCCCACATGGATTGCGGCGGAAGTCAGTCAGCTCTACGGGAAATACCTAGGCGTGGATTGGGTCGACAAATGCGACGACTCGGCGGTCTGGCAACGTGTATTGGATATTCCGGATCACGAACTCTGGGCCGTTCGTCAAACGATGAAGCGCAAATTGATGAGCTTCATCCGGGAACGGGCTCGAAGCGGATGGATGCAGGGACACCTGCAAGCCACGCAAGTGCTGAGCCGCGGCACTTTGCTCGACCCCGAAGCCCTCACGATCGGCTTCGCGAGACGGTTTGCCACCTACAAACGCGCCACCTTACTCTTTCGAGACCTCGAACGACTCAAACGTCTGCTGCAGAATCAGTGGCGACCCGTTCAACTCGTTTTTGCCGGCAAGGCTCATCCCGCCGATGAACCGGGACGCTATTTTATTCATGAGGTGCTGAGCTTCTGCCATGACCACAAGTTGGGAGGCCATGTCGCATTCGTGGAAGACTACGATATGCACATGGCCAAGTTCTTGGTCCAAGGCGTGGACGTGTGGCTGAACACCCCGCGATATCCGATGGAAGCCAGCGGGACAAGCGGCCAAAAGGCAGCGCTCAACGGGGTCTTACACTTCAGCGTCTTGGACGGCTGGTGGGACGAAGGCTACAACGGCGCGAACGGCTGGGCACTCGAACCCCTCACTGGAAGTCAGGACGTGCAGGCTCAGGATTCCCACGATGCGGAACAAATGTACCGTCTCTTAGAACAGGAAACGGTACCGCTGTACTATCAGCGGGATCTGGACGGAATCCCTCGTGGATGGATTCAACTCATCAAAGAAAGCCTCCGCACTGTCGCTCCTCGCTTCTGCACGAAACGGATGGTGAAGGAATACGTGAATACTCTCTACGCGTCCGCCATGGTACGCACTCCGTCGGCATGGTGAGCGACAGCCAGCCGACACCTCCCTCACCGATGCGTTTGCGGGTAGTCGTATACAGCCTGCTCTGTATTGATTTCCTCGCTGCCATCGTTTCAGCTCCCGCGTTGTACGCTGCAGACCCAGCCGTCACGGCCATAGAACGTGACGCGAACAGGGCCTTCAACAATTCGGACTACGACCTGGTTCTGGAACTGTGGCGCTCCGTTCCCGCTTCGTCACAACCTTCAAAGCCGTTTCTCCGACTCGTGTTCCAGAGTTTTCTGAAACTAGGGCATCCGGAAGACGCCTTTGTGATTTACCAACGGTTAGTTCCGTCAGACCAACCAGATGATCCCGTTCTCTTGAGGGCTGTGGCCCTCAGCATGCTCACGAGCCATGTACGTGACCCCAAAGAGCATGTGCGAATCGCTGCTTTTACGACTCTTGCAGAACTTGGCCTAAAAGAAACGCGGCCCGTGCTGGAGGACGGCCTCCTCGACACGTCGGTCATGGTACGTGCGCGTGCGGTGGAAGCCATCGGCAAAGCCGGTCTGGCCAAGACGTCCGGCCCTGTGCGCAGAGTACTTCAGGATGAGATGCCGGCCGTTCGTATTGCAGCCATGAACGCGTTGGGTGACGCAGGGGCCACGGACATCATTCCCCGTCTGATGGAAGTTGCAAGAAACGAGGACAGCCCCGAGGGTATCTTTGCCTACGCAGCGCTGTACCAACTTGGCAAACGCGATATGCTCGTGGACATCACTTCCGCTGCAACGTTACCGGACCCGGAACTCCGCATGGCGGCATTCGGGGTCCTGGGCCGGCTGAGACACCCCTCGAGTGCCGCGGTCCTGGCTCACGGGGTCTATGACCCGGAGCCGTCGGTGCGTGCCTTCGCCGCAGGCGCTCTAGGTGAATACGGAAAAGCCGATGGCGTGGCTCCTCTGACGCATGCATTAGGCGACGAAGTCGCTCGAGTGCGAGGGGTCGCCGCGGTCAGCCTAGGGCGACTGGGTGTGCGCGATACGCGTCCCTTGCTCCAGGCACTGCTTCGAGATCCGAGCATGCACGTGCGTGCCGGCGCAGTCGAAGGACTTCTTCGGCTCGAGGATACCTCCGTTTTCTTGATCGTCACCGATCTTGCTCGCCACCCCGATCCCTCAGTCCGCGCTGCGACCGCCCAGGCCTTAGGCGCGACGTCCGACAAACAGGGCTTGGCAATTCTCCAAACCCTCTTACAAGACCAGCAGCCGCAACCACGACTCGCGGCTGCAAAAGCGCTTGGGAAAGTATCCGGTACCGTGGTACCGTGGCTTAAGAGAGGGCTTCAGGATTCGGACGAAGCGGTTCGTCTGACGGTGGCTGGCAGTCTGATCCAACAGCTATCGCATACTCCAAAGCCGATGCCACGTCGTTCGTAGAAAGGAGCACCATGCTCAAGGCCTTCGCCATCATTGCGCTGGCTATCGGCTCGTTCGGAATAGGATTTTACTTCGGACAGCGCCCGGTAGGTACCTTGCAAAATACGATCTCTGACTTACAGCAGTCCATCAAAGACCTGTCGCGGAACGTCTTCGATACCACAATGGGAATCGAGCGAGACCTTCGACGACGCCAGGGTCTACTCGACACGAAAGCGCACATTGTCCAGGCAAAAGCGGATCTCGTTGACAAAAACCTCGGAGAAGCCGCCAAGGAACTGGCGGAGGCAGCCGACGGCCTGGAGAACGTCACAAAAGGAAGCAAGCAAGACGAGTCTGTCTTTGCGGTCAGAGCGTTGGTGGGTTCCCTCAGGGAAGTCAGACTGGAAATTTCGATGGGTAAAACGGTGTCGATAAAAAAACTCGACGAACTCCTGCATGAAGTCGACCGGCAGTTGAACAAATGAGGGAGTGTCGTTTATTTGGTTTATCTCGTGGCTCTGGCTTGTCTTGTTAAACCAGAAAAGCTAAACAAACCAGAGAAACCAACCAGCCCTAGGCATTGGTAGGCTGTTTTTTCCACTTTGCCAAGATTCGCTCGACTCTCATCCGAACGACCAGGTCTTGATCCTTCATTAACGGCTTAATCGCATCACGCCCCCGCTCATCGCCGATCGCTTCAAGCGCAGCCGCCGCGGTCAGTCGCGTATACCAATCGCTATCGGCCAGCATCGCAATTAACGGGTCGACGGCCTCGGCCTGCTTGATTCGGCCGAGTGCCAGCACGGCTTGTTTTCGGACGTTATCGTCCTTCTCTTTGAGTGCTTCGATCAAGCGCGGAACCGCTGGTTGGCCGACTTCGACCAAGGCGTTGGTGGCATATTCCTTGAATTCTTCATTCCTGAGTTGATGCATGAGGGGATCGAGCACACGTTCGTCACGAATTTTTCCTAAAGCGATGATCGCATATTTACGGACATCCCAGTCACGCAGCAATTTGATTAACTGCTCGACGGCCGGAGAGCCGATCTGGCCTAACGCATCGATCGCGACTTCTCGAACCTGCCAATCTCCGTCGTAGAGGGCGCGGCACAGCGGCTCTGCACACCGTTCGTCTCCCATTTCTCCCAAAGTAATGGCAGCCTCGCGACGGACAACCCAATCAGGATCCTTGAGCAGATCGATCTGAATGTCGATCTCATCCTTCGATTTTTCCTCTTCAAGCACAGCCGGTTCACCGGACCCCGCGGCGGCCTCGGGAGATGCGGTCTGCTCCCCAGTCAATTGAGCCGCAACCTGATCGGCCAATTCATCACTGGCTGTCTCCGATGACGCGGGCGTACCGTCATCGAAAAAGTCTTTCTCTTGTTCCTTAGAGGACATGCGTTGTTCCTTCATGAGTCGAGGTGACTAACCACATCGTTATCCTGCCGCCGGGGCGGCTACTTCGGAGGTCTTCCCTGTCGCATGCTTCTTTCGCAAGGCACGGGCGCGTCGTTTGCGCTGAACACGCTTTAAGCGCTTGCGCAACGTTCGGAGGGCGGCATCTCCTTCCGGCGACTTGTGCCCAGTCAATTGAGCTGCTACTTTTTTCTTGAGTCGTGCCTCATCGGATTCCGCGGTCGTCTTCTTCGCCATCCGGCTTCGAGCCTCCTTTTCCTTTGTCACGAGCCCCTAATCATGCTGTCTTGGGTGCGAATCGGCAGTCTAGTAGAGAGGTCAGCGCAGTGTCAACCTGGCTCCAACACCGGCCGTCTACTAGTCGATGATGAGCGCTGCAACTTCTGTATGAGCAGTATGGTCCGCCGCGAGGATCGCAGGAACCCGACGAAGTCGCCGTTGGATGAGAACATCACCTAACGGGAGACGAAGAGGCTGGGCGACCGATGAATCGGGACGGTTTAACGGGGTTGGGCCTAACTCATTTGAATTAGCCACGGGCTCGTCAGATTGAATTAGAAGCTTCGTGTTCAATGCTTCCTGCGCATCTGATGGGAGTAGAAGGTCCGGTCGACGGTCTCCCACAACCTCGACCTGCACGACCGATAGCCCCCCCTCGACCATGCCGAGATACACAGCAGCAGCGTGGGATAAGTCAAGGATTCGACCATTCACATAAGGACCACGGTCGTTGATCCGGACATGTACGTGTTTCCCGTTCATAAGGTTCACCACACGGACCATGCTTCCCAAGGGAAGGGTCCGGTGGGCCGCGGTCAAAGCCTCCATATCGAATAACTCTCCATTCGCCGCCTGCTTCCCATGGAACTGTTCTCCATACCAGGAGGCCACCCCACGGTCTTTTAATCCCACATCCAGTTGGACTTCACCCTTTGGTATCCATGAGCAGGCTGCGGAGACCGCCAAGGCGCTTGCAACTATGCAGAATTGGACTAACGAGACCTTTGCTGCCGCCTTCTTTCTATTTCCATTCATAGTGTTGTCCATCATTGGGGTTGAACCACCCTCGCGCTCAGTTCAGACTTTTGTCTGGATGCTCTCACCTTAAACGCTGAGCACCGGTCCAACAATACCGACCCGGTAGCCCCAACCCCTACCTTTGAATGAGTCGAAAATGAGCGCCTCTGTGGGAAAGATCACACAGATAAGAACCATAGGGGCGGGGTAAGATGCGTATGTAGTGCTTACTATATATAGGGACGCTTATCCCTTCGTCAAGAGGCAGGAAGAGGATGCTGAGCCAATCGCCTCACATACATACATAATGAACGACGAAGGCTCTTCTGCATTGATCGGCTGGCCGCGACACAGCGACTCCATTTGAGATCTTGCTCTGAGATGAGTGGTGATTGCTCGGAGGACTCAACCGGGAAAGGCCCGGCCTGTACGGTTTCGTGATCATTGTATTGACTGATTCCGGATGACTGAGTAAGATGCCAGCGGATTATACGTATATGAAGTCCCAACCTACCGCTAGCGGTCCTACGATCTAGTTAGTTATTACCCGCGCATGATCGACGTTCAGCAGGTTACCAAACGCTACGGACAACATACCGCCCTTGATCGCGTGACCTTTCGTGTAGCAAAGGGCGAAGTGCTCGCATTTCTCGGCCCTAATGGTGCCGGGAAAACGACAACCATGCGGATCTTGACCTGTTTTATGCCAGCCACCGAAGGATCGGCTAGCGTGGCGGGCTTCGATTGCGCCGACCAACCTTTCGAGGTGAAGCGTCGAATCGGGTATCTGCCGGAAACACCGCCGGTATACCAGGAGCTGACGGTCTCGGAATACCTCACCTTTGTGGGTCGATTGCGAGGCCTTGCAGGAAAGAAGCTTTCCGCCGCGATGGATCGGGAAGTTCAGCGGTTGGGACTCGGACAGGTACGATACCGCCTCATCGGAAACCTCTCTCGTGGCTACCGCCAGCGGGTCGGGCTTGCCCAAACGCTCTTGCACGATCCCGAGGTCCTCATTCTCGACGAACCAACCGTCGGTCTCGATCCGAAGCAGATCATCGAAATCCGGGAATTGATCAAGAGTTTGGCGGGATCCCATTCGGTCATCCTGAGCACCCATATCCTGCCCGAGGCCACAGCCGTCTGCCAGCGCGTGGTGATCATCAGCGGTGGCCGAATTGTTGCCGAGGACACGCCGGAGCAACTGTCCGCACGACTCCGTCACTCAGATAAGATCTCCATTACGCTGAAACATCCTTCCATTGATGTGGGTGAGCGATTCAAATCCGTTGCCGGGGTGCAAAATGTTTTCCCTGGCGGAAGTCCTGGAACATACCTCTTGGAATGCTCGCTTGATCAGGACGCGCGAGAAGAAGTGGCTCGACTGGCAGTCACGCAAGGATGGGGCCTGTTAGAGCTGAAATCGATCTCGATGACCTTAGAGGATGTCTTCCTCCAGCTGACCCGGCACGAGGACGGATTGTCACAGGACGGAGAACCGTCAACCGGCCGGCACGCCACCACGTTGGTCGAATCAATGGAACAGTCCACATGACACCGGTCGCGACCATAGTGTCGAAAGAGTTGCGGTCCTACTTCGTATCGCCCGTGGTGTACGTGGTGGGAGCAGTCTTTCTCCTGATTATCGGGCTACTGTCATACCTCTATGTCGTCTTCGCCGGAGCGCAAGCCATTCAGCTCATGCAGATGCAGGGAGGCATGGCCCAGCTTAATTTGAACGACCTGGTGTTCCGGAACCTGTTTTCCAGCATCAGATTCGTGCTGTTGCTCACCTTGCCGATTTTGACGATGCGCCTCTTTGCCGAAGAACGAAAGCTGCGGACCTTCGAGTTCCTCATGACCTCCCCCATCGGCATCAACGAGGTCGTCGCGGGAAAGTTCGTGAGCGTCTTCCTCGTCTTTCTCGGCCTCCTGGGACTCACCGGTCTGATCCCGGTCGTGTTGTCGATGTTCAGCGATTTCGACTGGTACCCCATCCTGACGGGCTATCTTGGGCTGGCCTTGCTCGGAGCTCTGTTTCTCTCGGTCGGCGTCCTCGCGTCCGCCCTAACGGAGAACCAAATCGTAGCCGCCTTCCTCAGCTTCGGCATCCTGCTCCTCTTCTGGCTCCTTGCAGGCTTGGGCTCTCTGCTCGGAGACACAGCGCTCGGCCAGACCATCTCATACCTTTCATTCATGGAACATTTCGATCATCTCGTTCGCGGCCTGATCGATACCAAGGATCTGGTGTACTTCTTCAGTGGCCTGGCTCTGATGCTGCTTCTGACCCACCGGGCAGTGGAAGCAGCGAGGTGGCGATGACCCTCAAGGACCTCCCGCTCGGCGTCGTTGGGACAGCCTTGGCTCTGGCCGGATTGGTCGCCTATAGCCTGGCACCGGACGCGCTCTGGCTCGTCACGTTGTGCGAAGGCCTGGCCCTCGTCTCTCTGATCGCTTTTGTGGTCCTCCACTTCGAGACGCTGAAAAGCTTTTCCGCCCGTCGCTCGACACGCATGGGCGCCAACAGCCTGGTGATTATCCTCCTCGTTGTTGGGATTCTTGTCATCGGGAATTTCCTGGCTGTTCGACATTCCCTTCGTTGGGATTTTTCAGAGAACCAGAATTTCACGCTCGCATCTCAAACGTACCGTGTCCTCCGAAACTTAGCCCACGACGTGAAAGTGACCGTATTTACCCGGGAGAAAGACCCAGGATTTCAGTCATACAAAGAACGCCTCGATAGCTATCGGCAAGCCAGTCCGAAACTGACCGTCGAATTTGTCGATCCTGAGCGACACCCGAAGGTAGCGCAGACCTACGGCATCACTAGGACCGATACGGCCATTTTTGAGAGCGGGAGCCAGACGGTCCGCGTGACATCGCCATCGGAAGTCGAACTCACCGGCGCATTGCTGCGGGTCTCGAAGGACAGCAAGAAACGGATCCTCTTCCTCGAAGGGCATGGCGAACGCGGACTCGACGATAAGGAACGGACCGGTTTCTCTATGGCCAAAGATGCCCTCACCAAACAAGGCTACGACGTCGGAACTCTGAGCCTCCTCCAAACCGCCGCGGTTCCGGAGAACACCGCCGTTCTCGTGCTGGCAGGTCCCCGTCGTCCCGTGACCCGTGAAGAACAAGAGCGGATTCAATCCTACGTGGATACCGGCGGTCACCTGCTCGCCCTGATCGATCCAGACTCACAGGCCGATCTCGACCCGATGCTCAAACATTGGGGGTTAGGCGTCGGCCCCGGCGTGCTCGTGGACCTGCAGGATCGATTGGCGCAAGGGGACCTCACCGCTTTGTTGGTGCGGACGTTCACGGAACACGAGATCACGCAGGACCTCACCTCCGCCGTGCTCTTCCCGTTGGCGCGGCATGTGACCTTCGATGAGCAGGTTGGAAAAGACTGGGACTACGTTCCGCTCGCAAGGACATCAGCCAATAGCTGGGCAGAAACCGATATCAAAGGCCGCGTCGTGAGTCTCAACGAGAAGGAGGACGTCAAAGGCCCCCTCCCAATGGCGGCCGCCCTTGCCCCGAAAAAACAACCGGAAGAAGGAAAGCCCAGTCCCGCGATCGTTGTCATCGGGAACTCCAGCTTCGCCGTCAACGCCTTCTTGAATTTTCCCGGCAACACGGATTTTTTTCTCCATGCAGCCGGGTGGCTCGCCGAAGAACGGGACCTCATCGCGATCAGTCCCAAGGAGCAGGGATTGCATCCGTTTATTCCGAATGCGGTCCAAGAACGAGCCCTCCTCTATCTGCAAGTGTTCCTTCTTCCGGCCGCAACGTTTCTGTGCGGCATGATGGTGTGGCGCAAGCGCCGCCGCCTATAACTCCATGCGAAACTGGCCGACTCTGGTTCTGGCACTTGTCTTCGGAGGCTTGGGCGCCTACCTCTATTTCGTTGAATTGCCCAGCAAAGAATCTCAGGAGCGTACCGCAACCGAGAGCGCAAAGCTGCTTGCCCTGGATCAGAATGAGATCACGGGGCTGACCGTGAAGACGGCCGACCGCGAAATCATCATGGTTAAGGACGTTGAAAAGGGGTGGAATATCACTGCACCTCTGCGTTCAGAGGCCGACCATCGGGCTGTAGACAATCTTCTGCGAGCGCTGGTCACCGGCAAAGTGATTCGAGTCATCGAGGACACCGCAACGGACCTTGCTCCGTTTGGACTCGATCATCCCGTGACGGTTGTCACAGCCTCAGCAGGAGCGAAACAAGACACCTTTTCAATCGGAGATAGCGGACCGCTCTCATCAACCCTGTATGTCTTACGACAGTCTGATCACAAAGTGCTGCTCACCGATATGGCGCCAAAGGATTTTGTGAATAAAACGTTGCTGACCTTTCGGCGAAAGGACATTCTGCGATTCTCGCAGAATGAGGTGGATCGCGTTCGTTTGACCTATCCCGCCACAGAAATCGTTCTGTACCACGTCGAGGAGAAACCCAAGGGTAAATGGAAGATTCGGTACCCGATCGAGGCCGAGGCCGATCAAACGGAAGTACGGACTCTGCTCTTTCGACTCGAAGACCTCAAAGCAATGGCCTTGATTGACCCGGGAGCGGAGCGGGATGGACTCGCGAAGACCCTCACCGCCCCAAAAGTTAAAATCACGCTCCACACGCCTCAAGGGGACCAGACAGTAAAGCTCTATCAGTCTGACCCGGCAAGCGGCGAAGCCATTGCGGAAACGACCGCTGAGGCCCCGCTTTATCGCATCGCTCCAACGGCCATTCGTGATCTCACCAAGGAACTATTTGCCTTCCAAGACAAGCGGCTCTTAGGCGTGGACGCGACTGACATCGCTGTTCTCTCGGTTAAAACACGCACTGAAAAGTATGTGTTGATCAACCAAACAGGCGAATGGGTCATGGAAGATCATCCCACCGAGAAGCTCGACCAGCAGACAGCCGATCTTTTCGTCAGTCGAGTGGTCAACGTGCCGGCTGAAGAACGTGTGACGAAACAGACTGGGCCGCTTGCCGCGTACGGACTTGTCGCACCGGCTGCCGAGTTCGTCGCCACAGGAAAAGACGGCAAGGTGGCCGGCAAACTCTCAGTTGGTAATCAGTCCGGTGGGTTGGCTTACGCGATCGGCCAGCGGTTTCCGGGCATCTTCCAAATCCGCGCCGATTTGCTGTCGCAAATTCCGACCGAGAACGACCTATTGGCGAAATCACCCGACAAGACCACGTCCGGTCATTGACCCCGGCCAGGAGGGTCACTGTTGCCTAGACTTTTCCAACCCCTTCCAGTATCGTAAGTTTTATGCCCCCGTAGCTCAGTTGGATAGAGCAGCGGTTTCCTAAACCGCGGGTCGTACGTTCAATTCGTATCGGGGGCACCAAACCTCCGTTTAGTCTATCCGCCACTTGCCCTGCTCCTCCGAGTCGATCATTCCCTGCAAGGCTTCAACTGTAACCGTCGTTGTAACCTTTTCCACCTCATAATATTCCGCAAGTTGCCGAGTCGCCGTCTGGAGGTCACATCGA
This sequence comes from Nitrospiraceae bacterium, assembly GCA_035623075.1. Lineage (NCBI taxonomy): Bacteria > Pseudomonadati > Nitrospirota > Nitrospiria > Nitrospirales > Nitrospiraceae > Nitrospiraceae bacterium. The sequence continues at coordinate 16,639 of DASPUC010000009.1, forward strand.
TCAACTCCGTCTCGCTCACGATATCGTACCGGTCAAAGACAATACGCCCACGATCAAAACAGCCCTAACACCGTTTCCTCTCGCACACATACCACGTCTTCCTGCTCCCGGTAATTACGTACCGCGAACCGCGGCTCTCAATGAGCGGTGCGTGATTCCGCCTACCTGAGAGTGCTCCCCGTACTGATCCGACGCAGTCGTGCAGAGAAGGCTGTCAGGCCTAGCCCTTCTTTCAGGGTAGCCCCAACAGGGAACGCGCCCGGACGATGGCGCTGGCATCCTTTGTATGTAAGCCGGAGGTCGGGACAATGACTGGGGAGAAGCAGGGATCGATCGAAGACCGCCAGGTGGATACAACGGGGAAGGACCGTCGAGGGCGCCGGTTGGCCCTGTCCTGCCGGCTGTTTGTCTTCGGTGAGGATGACTTTGAAACCGAAGGCACCCTGATGGATATTTCAACCAGTGGCTGTCGCGCTGTCTCAACCGTTCAGGTGCACCGTGGCATGATCGTCAAACTCTCGGTGTTCCTCCCGGATCACCGGTGGCCCCTTCGGGTGGAGGAGGCCATTGTGCGATGGACCAACGGTCCGGAATTCGGCGTGGAATTTACCAGTATTCGACTGGCACAACGGGAACGTCTGCGGGCACTGATCATGAAAGCCAAAATTTAGGAGGCCCTTTACAATCAAGCAGAGAGGTTCGCGATGCATATGCTGTCGACACTCACCGTCCCTGACTTTCTCCCTCACCTGGTTGGCATTTTGCTGCTGTTTTTGGTCTGGCAATACCATCAAATGCAGGTTATGGCCGGCCGCATTCAGGCGTTCGACGTTCTGGATCGATCAGGTATTCGGATGTATGTCTTTGCCACCCCGCAGCACGATCAGATCTGTGACGGCTGTCGTGCGGCCAATGGCACCGTGTTTCGGCCCACTCGGGTCGCCGAAGCGGGGTTCAGTCCGCTTGAGATCCCCTGCACTCGCTCGGGGAACTGTACGGGCGCGCTGGTCGGTCTCTACGGGGCTTGGTTAGAGGCGAGAGGTGTACTGGAACGGCTGCTCGCCGAGAAGAAGCACGGCCGAGTGAAACTCTCACTTGACGAATTGCGCGGCCTCCTCAACGGCCAGTGGGAACGCTGCGTCAGTGCGGCGACCGATCGGTTGGGGGTGCATATGTTGGAGGGCATGTGCTACGAAACGATCAATCCCGACCTGTCCATCCAAAGCTATCGGTACGTCGTCGATCAAGCCCGCGAGATTCGCCATCTCCTCCTGCTCGTCCCAGCCTACTTCCGGTTGGTCGAGGTGCTGGGTCGCGCAGCGCGGTATGAAGAGGCACTCCAGACGATCGAGCAATTTGAGAGCCGGTTCCCTCGGAATAAACGCGCGCGACACTTCCCCACCGAAGCACAACGCGGGCTCATGTCGCTGAAGAAGTCGCGCCTCAAGGTGGCCGAAGCACAGCAGGCATTGACTACTCCTTTGGCCGCCGTGCTCAATTCCAGTCGCTAATGGGTGAACCAGTACATATGCCGCTTCGCCGAAAGACTGACCGTGCACCACACTCTGTCCGCAGCGTGGGAGTTCCCCGTGGCTTCGTCTCCGTTCACCCACGGGATCTAGTCGGCCGATCGTGCGATGGATCCGGAGTTGATTATGCGCTTTTCCTGAGCACTACCGTAGATCGTTCCTGACTACTCTATCGCCGGGCTTCCCCTCCTCTCGACCAATCCCGCGCGGAACACCCCCCGTTCGGTTTAGCAGCACTTCGTCAGTAACCCCGATACCAATTGAACGTACGACCCGCAGTTTAGAAATTCGAGTCCGCCCAGGCTGACCAAGCCGGTGCCTGACTCCCATTGCAAATGGTGCAACTACAGCGGTCAGGGCACTAACCGCCGGTTTCTCCAACCGTCCCAACTTACGCAAAAGACCCCGCGTCTCCCTCCAATCATCCACTGCAGGCTTTCCTGTGTTTTCTTGCCACGTTGTAAGGGCTGGTCTAGACTGCTCTTCACACCTTATGGCACGCACACGATCAGCCGAACGGTCGCGATCGAAGGCCGTTGCACTGGAAGACATCGCCCGTGCAGTGGAGCAGTTCCAAGAGCTCCTCGCATTGGTAGAAGATTTCGGACGGGAGGGCTTTCCTTACCGCGACGCAGCCAGGGCCCGCGCGGAGCTTCGACTCCGTGAATGCATCCGGCGAGCCTTCGGAGACAAGTCTCCGGAATTCCAGACGCATCGCAACTACAAACTCCTTGTCGGCAACGCACAAGAAACCAAACAGAGCCTGTCCTTCATCAAGGCACTCATGGCGGCGCTGGAAGACAAGAAACTCGAATTGCAGGGGCTCAAGCCTATCCCGCCGCCGGAACCACCGGCGCCAACACCGCCTCCAATGCCGGCTCGTCCACCGCAGATGAAGTTGGTTCCGCCGACAACTCCAACAGCCCAGGTCACGATTACCCCAGCGGCCCCCGTTGTTCCTCCACCCATGACAGTATCCGTCGCACTGACGACCAATCTTGATATGGCGGCGGCTTCGCAGGCACCACCTCCGTCAGTACAGAGCGCGCCCGCTCCACCTGCAGCGACGAAGCCTAGTGCACCAGCGCCAACACCGCCGCCTCCTCCCGCTCCCGCGATGAAACCGGCTGTCGAGGCGAAATCGGCTCCACCTCCCCAACTGCCGGAACCTCCGGCCGTCCAACCGAGTGCCAAGCAAGCCCCTGTGGCACAAACACAGGCAGCGCCTCCTCCCGTTCAACCGCCAGTCACGCAGCCCAAGGCTGAGGCTCCGCCGGCACCGGCATCCCAACCAGCACCCTCAACCGAAGCCGCTTCGAAACCCACGCCGGCTGTCTTCCTGAGCAGCCAGGAAGCGCAGGACTTCGTCAAGCACCTCTGCAATCGATTTCACGCTGTCGCGCGTCAACTACGTCTGCGCAAGGAATACCGGGCCACGCTGGATGTCGAAGACGAATTCGACGCCCAAGATCTACTGCTTGCCATGCTCCGGCTTCAGTTCGATGACGTGGAGACGGATGAATGGACCCCGGAGTACGCTGAAGGGTCGCCGCGCAAGACGTTCCTCCTCAACCATGGCCGTCTGGCCATCATCGTCAAGAAAACGCGCCCGGGCCTCACGGCAAAAGAACTTTCCGATCAAATCAAGACTGACGCGATACGCTACAGCGGTCGCAACCGGTGTGCCGCGCTCTTGTGCTTCATCTACGATCCGGAAGGTCGCATCGGGAACCCCCGCGGCCTCGAAGCCGATCTCACGAGCGTGAGCGATCAATTCACCGTCGACGTCCTCGTCACTCCCAAATGAGGTGATATGAAAAAAGCTAGATCGGCCAATGCCGTGACTCCGCTTCCGACCTCGGACAAACCCTTGCCTTCATTGACAAGGGTATCGGGGGTCCGCTACGTTGACGGCCAACCGGTGATCTCATCCATACCCTGTACCATTCACACGCCGGTCGACGGGGGAATTGTCATGGCGGATCGGGCCTATGTGATGATCAACGTGCAACCAGGCCAAACGAGCGCGGTCGCGCGAGCCCTCGCCGAGATCAAGCAGATCAAGACCATCGACCCCTGCTGGGGAAAGCCGGATATCATCGTCGTCGTCGAGGTCTCGGACCAGGATGCGCTCAGCCAATTGGTCTTGAGCAGGATTCACGCCATCCCCGGCGTCACACAGACGGACACTCACCTCGTCTACCGACTCAAGGAGGCCGCGGGCAAGTGATCCGGTCATTTCGCCTGGCAGTTCTGATATCCCTCCTCGCCTCCGCCCTGGCCTGCGCCGGTCCAGCGATGCAGCATGAACCGGACGTCATCGACGTCACACTCCCTATTCCCGCAGATCAGGTCACAACCGCGGTCGTGCAGGTGCTGACGGATGGAGGATACGACGTGGACCGGAAGGATGATCAGACGCTGACGACCGGCTATCGAGAGGAAATGCCCGGGCCGTGGGATTGGCTATTGCGTTGGCGATTCGGCACGGGACGAAGTCGCGTGGAGGCGAATGTCACACCGGCCACCGAACAGTCGGCGAGGCTCCGGCTTTCGGTACAGTACGAAGGCAAAGACGGGTTGTTCACTCGATGGGAGGATTCTCCGACAGCGCTTCCTCAGAGTGCCGAGAACCAGTTGCGGCTGATCAAGAACGCGTTGCACATTCTCTAGAGTCAGCTTCCTTCCTTCTCCCCTCCGTCGGGATCATCTCCCAATTCCAGGCCGAAGCGCTCAGCCATCCGATACAACGTCCGCCGGTCGATCCCCAGAATTTTAGCTGCTTTCACTTTATTCCCTTTGGTTTCTTTCAACACGCGAATCAAGTGACGCTTCTCGACCTCCTCCAACGTCAGACAAACCTCATCATGTTGATCGCTCCCGTCGCTCTTGTCGCTCGCCGGTGATTCCGCCTGATGCAGCGCAGCCGGCAAGTCGTCCGGCGTCAACAAGGGACCGTGGCTCAGCGAGACGGCGCGCTCAATGGCATTCTCCAGTTCCCTCACGTTGCCCGGCCAGCGGTATTGCCTCAGTAGCGCCATGGTTTCGGGGAGAAAACCTCGCACTGCGCGCGCCGACCCACCAGCGTATTTCTGCAAGAAATGATGAGCCAGCATCGGAATGTCTTCTTTTCTCTCCGTCAATGTCGGAAGGGTGATGCGGACGACGTTCAGCCGATAGTAGAGGTCGTCCCGGAATTTCCCTTCTTTGACGAATTGCTCCAGATCCCGATTGGTCGCCGCGATGATGCGCACATCGACCTTGAGAGAGCTCGTGCCGCCCACACGGCGGACTTCGTGATCCTGCATCACCCGGAGCAGTTTGACCTGAAGTGCCGGCCCTAAATCGCCGATTTCATCCAGGAACAAGGTTCCGCCGTTCGCCGCTTCAAACAGGCCGGCTTTGGTCCCCGCCGCGCCGGTGAACGCCCCTTTTTCGTAGCCGAACATCTCCGATTCCAGCAACGTATCCGGCAACGCTCCGCAGTTGACCGGAATAAACGGCTTCTCGCGCCGCGGGCTGTTGGCATGGATCGCCCGCGCAATGAGCTCCTTGCCCGTTCCACTCTCACCTTGCAACAGGACGGTGCTGCGGCCTTCGGACACACGGGCCACCAGCTTGTACACTTCCAACATCGCAGGGCTGCTGCCCACCAAAGGAGACCAGTCTTCACGCCCTTTCAGTTCGTCACGATAGCGGGCGTTTTCACGGACGAGTTGGGAGTGATCCAAGCTCCGCCGAACGACCAGTTTGATTTCTTCTTTCTTGAACGGCTTGGCGAGATAGTCGTAGGCCCCCTGCTTGATGGCTTCGATCGCTCCTTCCAGTGAGCCGAAGGACGTGAGAAGCACGATTGACGTATCCGGACTGAATCGTTTGAACTCCCGCAGCACGGTCAATCCATCGACCGTGCCCATCTTGATGTCGGTGAGCACCACGTCAACTCGGCTGCGACGGCCCCGTTCGATGGCCTCTTCACCGTTCGAGAAGGCTTCCACCTCATAGCCCTCTTTCTTTAGGGCATCGGCAAGAAGATCCCGTGCGACGGCATCGTCATCGACCACGAGAATCTTGGCAGTCTCCATGGTTTCCTTCATGCGACAGGGACTGAATCAGAGAGTAATCCCGGCAGAGAAATAGTCACGGCGGTACCCCTGCCGATGGTGCTTTCCAGCGACAACAGGCCCCCGTGCGCGACCACGATCTCCCGGCTCAAGAATAACCCTAAGCCTGTTCCGGTGCCAACCGCCTTGGTCGTAAAAAACGGCTCGAAGGCTTTTTCCACATCCTCAGGCGGCATCCCGCAGCCCGTGTCACGCACGGTGATTGTCACCATCGTCGTCATGGCATCGGCCATCCGCCTGCCGCTCTCAAGTTCTTCAGCGGACGGCGACCTGGTTCCTCCTCCGACAACGACCGATCCCGCCGTCGGAGTAGCCGCGAGCGCATTCGTCAGCAGATTCACCAGGACCTGATGAATCTTTTCCGCATCGGCCCACACGAGAGGCAACGATCCGGTCCGCTCAACCGTCAGGCCCACACCCTTTGCATGAAACGCCGGCTCCATCAGGGCGACCACCGGATGGATCACTTGCTCCACCGGAACCCAGGTCGCCTCCGGCTTTCGCTGTCTGGTCGAAGAGAGGAGGTCTTGGATGATACGGACGACCCGACCGAGTTGGTCCTCGATGACGGACACCCGTTTCTTCATATCCGGTGTCACGCCTGCTTCCTCACCCAATGCCTGCACATGCCAGGCAATCGAGTGAAGAGGCGTGCCCACTTCATGCGCCACAGAGGCAACCATCTGGCCGACAGCAGCCAACCGCTCGGATCGATTCAATTGATCCTTCACCTCGACGAGTTGGGCATTCGCCCGAAGCAAATCCTCCGTCTGGTGGGCGAGCGCCGCCCGTGCCGCCTCTTCCCGCGCCTTCCGTTCTTCCCACGTCATTCCGATGTAGGCCACAACCAGGAGAACGCCCGCGACCACGGTGCGATTGATCACAGCGGCTTGGAACCGGCCCGGTTTGGTAGGTTGCATCAAGCCGAGGTATGTTGCGGCAAGACAGGCCACGACAGTCACCAACATCAGTGTGCGACTACGCAGCGTCGCGACCAGAAGAATCGGCAACACCAGGCCGTAGGCCCCGACGATATTCGCCGGCGCCACGGCTTCCAGAACGACGATCGCGAGAAACACCGTCGCCGCAATCGCCAACACGATACGATGTTGTTTGATCATCGTGCGAGAGAGCAAATCGCAGGACGCTCAAAATGCCGTCCAGCGAGGAAGCGACGCGTACTCGGTTCCGTACGTGGTGCCTCTGAGCGATGCGAGAACGAAGCCGAACGGTTTTTCAGCGTCCTGCTAGAAGCGTCTTACATGAGAGGGCGCACTGAACGCAAGGCATCTCCCAACTGGCCGAGCTGATCGTCGCGAACCAATTCACCAACCTGAATACTGTATTTCCGCGACCAATTGGGATGGCTTTCCACGGTCCCCGGCACATTGGTTTGCGAGAGATCGCCGAATGCGTCTTCGAGATTCGCAATAACGATCCAGGACGGCGTCTTCGCAAGATACGTGTGAATCGCCCGGCAAAGCTCCGGAGTCATCATCGGAACCGTCGCACCATTCTCAGTCATCCCGTCAGGAAGCAGCCCCTCTCGCTTGAGCGCACCGAGAATTATGGTCTTTTCGCGATCACGCTCCTCCCAAGCTTTCCGGCGCGCCGCCTCATCGGCAAAGGCTCCCAGTCCCGCGCGGACTCGGAGATCCTCGCCGGACCAATAACCGGTCAACGTTGGGAGATCGTGAGTCCCCACCACCGCCAGCGCTTGAGCAGGATATTGGGCAGGGGTCTTCCAAGAACCGTCCCACGACTGCTCGAAGTAGAAGACGCAATAGGACAGAATCTTGGCGTGAGCCAGATGCTCGCGAATCCAATCGGGCACGGTGCCCAAGTCCTCACCGATCACGACGGCTTTGGCCCGGACACTTTCCAAGGCCACGATCGCCAGCAATTCCTCGAAGGGATAGTGGACATAGGCCCCGGTCCGCGCCGGCTGACCTCTCGGAATCCAGAACAGGCGGAACAACGCCATCACGTGGTCGAGACGGATCGCCCCGCCGAATCGGAGATTATTCCGTAGTATCCGGATAAACATGTCGTACCGAGTCGCACGCAAGCGATGTGGATCAATTGGCGGCAATCCCCAATTTTGCCCTTCCGGCCCCAACGCATCCGGTGGAGCCCCACAGTCGGCCCCTAAGGCAAAGATCTGTTGATACATCCAGACATCAGCTCCCGTGCGGTCGGTTCCGAGCGCCAGATCGTGATACAACCCGACCGGCATCGGAATTTGTCCCGTCTGTCGTTTCAACTCACCCAGCTGCTCGGCGGCGACCCACTGGACATATTGGTGGAAGCGGACCCGCTTCCGATGGCGGCGTCCGTACTCGCGCACCGCGACGCCGGGAGACAGCAATTGTTTCGGCCAGTCGGGCCACACGCTCGACGGCGCGCGCAGCATGCGACGTTCTTCTTCGATCGTTTGGAATGTCGCAAACAGTTCGAGCGGCTCTCCCTCGGCCTGGATGAACCGCTCCAACAACCAGGCCCGCGGGGTCTGCGGTTTAAGATCCGGCTCCTCTCCGGTATAGCCCTCCTTTAAAAATTGTCGATACGCGAGGTCCAGCATCGAGCGTTTCGCCGCCGCGATCGCTTCGTAATCAACACGTCGATCCTCGCGCCACGTCTTCAGCTTGGCTTGGAACTCCGGCGATTGGTATCGCCGTTGCGCCTCGTCGGATCCCCAAAATTCCGGCAGTCGCTCAAGGTCGATATAGAGGTCATTGAGATACAATCGGCTGACCGGGGAGTATGGGCTGATGTGATGAGGGGCCCTATTGCGCAAGGCATGGAGGGGATTGAGCCCAATCACGCTGGCGCCGAGAGTTTCACCAGCCCACGAGATAATCTTGCCAAGGTCGGTAAAATCGCCGCACCCCCAGTTACGATCGGACGAGAGTGAATAGAGTTGCAGGGCCAGTCCCCAGACCCGAAAGTGCCCCTCGAAGATCAGGGGAAGATAACAATGGCGGGGCGCAACAATCAGACGAGCAGTGGCGAGTCCTCCTCCGACAAGCCCGTCCCCACGAACCGTCATATCATAGTAGCCAAAGGAAAGACCCTCCGGCGCCGGCACATCCACACGTATATGACGCCGCCCCTCGAGAAAACGCACGTCAACCGGCGTGAGCCCAGGACCAAGGTGACCGCTCTGAACGTCGGCACCATGCTCGTCACGCACCGTCCACTGGAGTAGACTGATGGACTCCTTCCCATCATCAAGAGCGAGAGTGCAGACTAACTTGACTCCCGCCTGTCCCTCTCGAATGACGAGCACCGGCTCGCAAGCCTGACGCCACTCACGCTCCTCCCACTCCCGCAGGGCCGTCGCCAACGCTTCCTCCGAATCGACACGAAATCCCATCGCGGTGAGGATGGCGCGCTTCGTCTCATCGCTCGTGACGTGCTTGACCCCGGCGATGTCGTGATAGTCCGGCTGGATGCCCACCTGTTCGGCAAGCTGGCTCAGAAGGGAATTCCCTGTCGGATCAAACATGAAAATGAGTGTGAGTGAAGTAACAGGGCATGTCAAGGCATCCTATTGTTCTTGCAGATAAAATTTGTACAATGCCGTCATGACAGTCCACCCCCGTGCGCGCTTCGGCACCAGCTCATGGGCCTATGAAGGATGGCAAGGATTGGTCTATCAACGAACCTATCCGAAAAGTCGCTTCAGCTCCGAGACGCTCGCCGAGTATGCGAGCTACGCAGTCGAAGGCCGACCATTGTTTCAAACCGTCGGCATCGATCATTCCTTCTATCGACCGGCTGGAGCGAAGCAGCTGGCCCATTACGCCGACCAAGTCCCTAAAGACTTTCGCTTCTGTTCCAAGGTGTGGGAGCAGCTGACCGTTCCGATCTACGCAAATCTTCCCCGCTACGGCAGCAAGGCCGGGAAAGCCAATCCGAGATTTCTGGATGCCGGCGCGTTCCAGGATCTCGTACTCGCGCCGGCGCAAGAAGGTCTGGGATCGAAGCTCGGTCCCTTCATCTTTGAATTCCAGCGATGGGGCTTGGAGCCGGCCTCGCTTCTGAAGGCGCTCGATGATTTTCTCGGGAAACTCCCATCCGGTCCGCAGTATGCGACAGAAGTTCGCAACCCCGCGCTGTTGGGGCCGCGCTATCGGGACATGCTACGAACCCATGGCGTCGCCCACGTCTATAATCATTGGACTTCGATGCCTCCCCTATCCGATCAACATCGTCTATTCGAGGACCGCTTCACGGCTCCTTTCGTTGTCATTCGGCTCCTCACGCCCCTCGGCCTTGCCTACGAAAAGGCCGTGGAGCGATATAAACCCTACGACCGGATCGTCGCCGAACAACCTCGTATGAGACAAGACACGATCGCCCTGGTTCAGCACGCGATGGCATCAGGTACCTCGCCCTATGTCCTCGTCAACAATCGCGCAGAAGGTTGTGCCCCGCTGACCGTCCAAGCCCTCACCGCCGCACTCCAAAGATAATGCTCTTCGCCTCAGAGACCCTTCGCCTTACGACTCACGTGTCACGTTCTACACCTCTGAAACTGTCAGCTACGGCTACTCTGTTTGGTTCACTGAACAAAAATAAACCAGAAAGGCTAACCAGACAAGCCGCGTCGCGCGCCCCCCCTCGCCTCTTGCCTCTCGCCAGTCCCGCTAGTCTCGCCAGTCGCGCGCGTCTCGCCTCTAGAATCCAATCTGATTAACACGTAATCAAAAATGATTCAGTTGAGAAAAAGGGGGTGAGAGACTGCGCCTTTCTGTCATCGGCCAGAACTCTCGAACTCACGAAAATTACACAGCTATTAAGGATGGAGAACCGCCCAGCGAGATGATGGCCACGTGGCATATCGATTGCTGAATAGCAGGAATAGAACACGCGAAGCGGGCAAACGATCTGAACGTTCGAAGCATAAAGGAATCGCGAGAATGGACTTTGGCGTCGTGTTGATCATCGCAAACAGTCTCCTGGCCGTGTTCATCTACTTCATCTTGAACTGGCTCTGGCAAGACTAGTGACTGCTTCTTACCGTTCCTCTCCCCCGTCTCGGGGGAGAGGTGAAGGTGAGGGGGAAATCATGACGCCAAGCAAAGTCATGCGGCGAAAGACGAGGAGTCGACCATTTTGTAATTTGGCCCACGCTTGAGAGCCCGATTACCGCCTAGTTCTGGTTCGTGCCCGTCCAGAACGCCCCGGTTGCCTCATCGTCGACGCCACTGGAGCCCCGGCTCCTCCATCACAGGAGCCGCGGCTCCACCGAAAGTGCGGCCCGTCGCCGTTCCTCTCAGCGACTGTCCGGTGCGCGTTACACTCCTCTCCCCGACTGGGGGAGAGGTGAAGGTGAGGGGGTGAGGCAGAGGAAAGATCGCATGGCAAAGCGCACCGACAGCATCCGATTCGTCTTTCTGAAGCCGAGACTTCTGAAACATAGGCAACTCGAAGAACAAGACTGCAGAGCGGTGCGTTCAACCAACTCTGCGTGAGCAGAATCGACTGCTTTAGAAGGTTCGTCCTTACATCAATCGACAAGGTCAGAAGGGATGAAGATTGTCGAACACTAGCGTATGCGATTGAGGCGTGTCGGACTTGATGATGAAAGTATTTTATGGCGAAGTCGAAACTTATGAATTCGGCTCATACGAGATAATACTCGAAGCAAAATTTGATTCACCACAAGATGTGCCCAACGATGATCCATTCACTGCTGAATATAGATTAAACGATAGAGGCTTTATCCCTTAGCCGAAAGTGGTATTGCCGGTTTCTCATTAAGAAGCCTACAAGAGGGCACCATTTTGTAAGCTAACACCGCAGAAGTCCGCAATCAGATTGGCTGAACGCCGAACGGGGGGGGGCTCGAATGACATTTCAGCTGGATCATTTGACTGAACTTTGTCGTTTTGTCAATTCCCGGTGGATTGACTTCATCTCTGTGCAACAACTCGTGGGAAAACTTTCTGACAATTCATCTCTTTTTGGTTAGACCCCAACTTACCACGGAGGCGTTCATGGCTACGACCCGGCCAAACCCCAAGAGCCAGCAAAATCACGGCCACGAAAAACCAACTTGGCCTGTCGGCTATACGCCGCGTATCGTTGTGAAATTTAAAGATGAGGCGGCTCAGAAGTTTCAGATACCGTATGACGAAAGGGTAGAGCGATCTCCGGATCAATATCTGGGTCCAAATTGGAGCCAACTCGCAGCACATTTCCCAGGCATTACACTTCAGAGGCTTATCACCTCACTAACTCCAGATCGAATCCGTGGGTTGGTTGAACGGGGTCAAAGAAGAAGGCCTGATTACACGTTCCCAAATTTCTCGACCTACTTTGCATTCCAGTGTCCCTCAAACGTCGATCCCTATTCGGTCTTAGAAGCGGTGAAGTCCTGGCAAATCGTTGAGCTTGCTTATGTCGAAAGCCCGCCCTTACCTCCTCCTAACCTCACTCTCAATCCGTTGGAAAACCCTAGTATGTCCGGACAACAGACATACCTCTGCGCGGCTCCCAGAGGGATTGACGCACAATATGCATGGACATTCACTGGAGGCGACGGGGGCGGCTCTTCCGTCGGTCTCCAATTTATCGATATGGAGCAAGGGTGGATTCTGGACCATCAGGACTTGCCATCAGGAATTCAGATCATTTGCGGCTACAACCGGCTATTCTTTGGTCACGGGACCGGTACTCTCGGTATCGTACTTGCGGTGCCCAACAATGTGGAAACAGCTGGAACGACGTCTATAAATACCAAGGTTGGGGTCACTCCCAATGTAAGCACAAACATGGTGACGTCTATGTGGCCGGACGCGACTAGCCAATACGTCAATAGGGTTAATGCCATTTTGGCGGCCGTCGCGGCGGCAAAGCCTGGCGATGTGATTCTGCTGGAGGACCACGTCTGGGCATATGGGTCGTATAGTGGCATCCCGAGTGGCACAGGGTGGTATCGCGTACCAATAGAAGTGGAGGATGCAAACTGGAACGCGATTAAAATGGCTACCGCAAATGACATTATAGTTATCGAGGCAGCAGGCAATGGAGGTATTGACCTCGACCTATTCACCCCCGCTGGCACTTACTACTCGGCGCAGGAGAACTCTAATGTAACCACTTCCAACTGGGGAAAGGATTCCGGAGCCATCATGGTTGCGGCAGCTGACTCATCTACCCATAGCCGAGGGTTAGACAGCAACTATGGAAGCAAGGTGACCTGCTGGGCGTGGGACAACAACGTCTGGACCACTGGATATGATGATGATTACCCACCGCCGGCTGATGTTAGCACGAGCGATTTCGCTTTCTCGGGAACGTCCGGAGCTGCCGCCATTGTTGCAGGAGCTTCGATGGCGATTCAGGGAATCGCGCAGGCACACAAAAAAGGCGATCTATCAAACTACCGCTTCTCGCCGGACGCCTTGCGTCAATTCCTCATAGATCCATCCCACATCTACAACGGGACGCCCTCCAAGCCGGGACCTTCGTCACCGGGGGGAGCTGCCGATAAGATCGGCTTGATGCCAAATTTGAGAGGAATCATTAATCAAGGATTAGGCCTTAAGCATCCTGTCTGGGATATTTCAGAGATAGTAGGGTCCCTTCCCAACGAACCTATGGCTCCCCCCTGATCCAGGACCCGACGGAGTGAAACATGGGACAGGACATACACTGAAGTAGTGGCTTTCGTCGCAAACCTTGAAGTCCTTAAAGAGATATTGTTCGAAGAACCACGAAGCTGAGTGCAATGTGTGCGAGGAAGTCAGACCAACAAAAGGAGGGCAGAGATGACGGAACGAGAGGGCTTGTCGCGAGTGCGTATCCACCGACTGTTCATTGTTTTGCTTTTTGCGACCCTTGTGGGGGGGTGCATTACGGTCCAGTGCCCAAATTGTCAGGCACCTTGTCCACCATCTCAAAACGGTGGACCACCGGGATCATGCAACGGGATTTCAATTACTCAACGAACGGTGCCCGGGTGTACCAACCCCGCCGGCTCTGTTTGTCCGAAGGAAGGCCTGGGGTGTAGTGCTACCGGTCATTGCACAACAGTTCATGATCAAAATGATCCAACACTGTGTCTTTGTCGTTGTCTATGAGGACAAACGTTGCATAGCACAAGCTACCGCTCAACCGAGCCGGATGTGACGCTATATCTGGCTCGGTACGGTTCAACCGTCAGAACTAAACAGTTGTACTTTGGCGAGAAGTCTCGGCAGGCAGCAGGAAGAGGGAGACCAAAAGGCCTCGCGTAAAGATCCTTCATCGCAACGCAGGGAGGATTCATGATGAGAGATACGATGCTGAATAAAAGAGCGCCGTTCGTCCCTCTCCTCTGTGTCGTCCTCCTACTCTTCAGTGTTGTTTTCTTATCATCTCCCAGCCTTCGAAGTGCCATTGCCGCACCCCCCCCCGTCACCACCGCTATCACTGGGAACACCGTCACGGGAAACTTCAGCACGCAGATCCTACCGCCGCCACCAGGTGGAAAAATCTATGGCATTCAGGGTGGCCAAACGGTCGGCAGCAATCTCTTTCATAGTTTCGCTCAATTCAATGTCGGTCCTGGGGATGTCGCCCAGTTTCAGACATCGAACCTTAGCCAAAATACGGTGATCAGCAACATCCTGGGCCGAATCAATGGTCAGCAAAGTCCGTCCAGTATCTTCGGCACGATCGACAGTGCCACCTACTATCCTGCCGCGAACCTGTTCCTGATGAACCCCTACGGTTTTCTGTTTGGACCCAAAGCGACGGTGAACGTGGGCGGGATGGTGGCCTTTTCCGGTGGGGACTATCTGCGGCTGCAAGGAAACGGCGGGAACGGGATTTTCTATGCCGACGCGGCACAGACGAGTCTATTGACGAGCGCGCCGGTTGCTGCCTTCGGCTTCCTGGGGTCGAATCCGGGAGCGATCACCGTTCAAGGCAGTCAATTGTCCGTCGCACCGGGGCAGAGCCTCTCCCTGGTCGGCGGAAACATAACGATTCAGTCCGGCGCGCTCGACAATGGAACGGTCCAGTCAGCGAAAGTTTCGGCAAAGGGTGGGCAGATCAATCTTGTCAGCGTTGCGTCGCCGGGAGAAGTGCTCTATCCCAGCCTTCAAACAGGACCGAATGTTAATGGGCAATCCTTTAGCAACATGGGGAACATCGCCTTATCACAAGGGTCGGTGCTCGACGTTTCCGCTGATGCCGCCGGGACAATCAGCATCCATGGGGGCCAATTGGTAATAACAGACGGAATGCTGTTGGCTGATACTGGCAATACCAACGGGGCACAAGTTGCGATTGACATCAACGTGACTGGCAATCTGTCCATCTCTGACACACGCGGGGTTCCAGCCATTACCGCACGAACATTCGGGAGTGGCGATGCGGGGGAAATAAAGATTACTTCCGGCAACCTGACGGCGACATCGAGTTTCTCAGACCCAACTTTCAATCCCTTTACCCTGATCGACTCCCATACCGAGGGCACCGGAAAAGGCGGGAACGTGACGATCACCGCGACGGGGGCTCTCCAGTCCTCCGGTCCCCAGGACCTAGGTTTCGCTTTTACGCTCATCGATAGCGGCACCGCAGGCCCCGGACACGGCGGGAACGTGACGATTACGGCACAGAACATTCAATTGGATTCGACGAATATAAGCACAGGGGATTATGTTGCTCGTAACATCCTTCTGGACTCCAGTGGTGTCAGCGGGTCGGCAGGAAATCTGACGATCACCGCAAACAGTCTAAGATTGAACAACTCAAACTTTACTACTGAGGCATTTGCGGCTTTTCCTCAACTGACCCAGCAGGGTGGCGATATTACTCTCAATGTTGGTGATATCAATATGCTCAATAGCCAAATTAGTTTAGACGGCATCGCACGCAGCGGTGCACTCACCATCAACGCGAATACCCTTCACACCGACTTTACGTTCTTTGAAACCGCCACGGTGTCTGGGCCGGGAGGAGGAATCACCGTCAACGCTCGGTCGGTCGAGTTGATCAATGGAAGCGCCTTCCTCAGTAGCACGCAGGGAGATGGCAACGCGGGGGATATTCATATTACTGCTACCGATCACATAAGCCTTCTGGGTGACGTAGGAACCAACCCTCTTGCCGTCTTTCAACCAAGCGGATTGTTTAGTAACTCGTCGGGAGATGCTGGCAGTCAAGGGAATGCAGGCAATATCTTTGTCACTACCCCGAGCTTGAACATGGTCGGTGGCCGGATCAACACGGTGACACAGACCAGCGGACACGGTGGTAATGTCACCATCACCGTACCGGGTTCAATCTCGATGTCCGGCGAATTTTTATCGAGTGCCTCGGAGGTACCTTCCATTTTTGATATCGGCCCTCTCGCCCCGAGCGGAATCGTGACTTCAACGATTGGTGGTGCGTGTTCGGGCCCCTGTGGCAACGCCGGAAATATTTCGGTCACGACCGGGTCTCTGAGTATTCAGAACGGCGGGCGTATTGACAGCGGCACCGGGAGCACGGGCCTGGGAGGTAACGTCACCATCGCTGCAGCAAATACGATCTCATTGTCCGGAACCTTACTTGATGGGACCCCGGTCGGGATATTCAGCCGATCAATCGGCACCACCCCCGACGCAGGCACAGGCGGCAATATATCTCTTACAGCTGGGCAATCTGTGGCAATCTCGAATGGCGCGTCCGTCTCAGCCAGCAGCATCGGCCCCGGTGCCACGGGCAACATTCAGATCAATGCCGGCAATCAATTCACGATGATGAACAGCACGGTCACGACGGAGGCCAGCCAGTCGCGCGGCGGCACGATCAAGATATCGACGAATCCCAACGGCACGGTGCAACTCATCGATAGTAAGATCAGCGCGTCGGTCCTCGATGGCACGGGCGGGGGGGGGAGCGTAAGCATCGATCCGCAGTTCGTCCTCCTCCAGAACAGTCAGATCCTGGCCAATGCCGTCTTTGGACCGGGTGGAAATATCTTCATCACGACCAATCTCCTATTGCCGGATTCGACCAGTGTCATCTCAGCCTCGTCGCAATTTGGCGAGAACGGCACAATCACGATTCAATCGCCGATCGCGCCGGCGAGCGGCAAGATCCTGCCGTTGCCACAGAAACCGCTGATCGCGACGACGTTGCTCAGTCAGCGCTGCGCGGCCCTCGCGGGCGGGAACTACAGCAGCTTTACCGTCGCAGGGCGGGACAGTCTCCCCGCTGAACCGGCTGGCTGGCTCTCGAGTCCGCTCACAGCCTTGGGGGAAGGCACGGGGCGAGGGGCGAGGGGCGAGAGGGTGGATGCGAACACGCCGGGCGCGGGCGAGGAACCAGAGACGAGAGGCGAGGGGGAGGGTTTGTCTGGTTTAGTACGTTTGTCTGGCTCATCTGGTTCATCGGACCAGCAGCACGAAACAAACCAAACAAACGAGCATCCCGTTGTGTCGTTGCGGAGGATTGCCCCGCCGGGGTTCTTAACCCAGAGCTTCGCCGCGGACTGGTCCGCAGGCTGCGCTTCATGACCCATCGCCTCGGGAGGCCCGCGCTTCTCTGTGCCACTCGGTTTACTCGCCAACTTCTGTTTTGCATCGGCCTCGCCTTCATTACCGTCCTGACAGACACTTCAGCTTTTCCGCAGACGGTGATCGATCCGACTGGACGATCCGGGCAACCGCCCGGACCCTTGAAGGAAGAGTTTCAACGGCCCCAGCCGCCTCCGAGCCCCGTGCTCCCGATCGTTCCGCTTCCTCCTGAGGGCGAAGCGGAGAAACGGCCGGGCGCCGTGCGGGTCTTCGTGCATGACATTCACGTAGTCGGCAGCACCGTGTTTACTGATGCCGAGATCAACGAAGTCATGGCCCCGTTTAAGAACCGCGAGCTGGTGACCGAAGATCTCGAGCGGCTCCGGCTCTCCCTCACCCTACTCTATCTCAATAAAGGCTACCTGACCTCGGGCGCAATCATCCCCGATCAGGACGTCACGTTCGGCGTCATCAAGATCCAAATCATCGAAGGGAAGTTGACGCGGATCGACATCGAAGGCAACAAGTGGTTCAATTCCTCCTACTTGCGCAATCGTTTGGAACTCGGCGTCCGCACACCGGTGACGTTTCCCCCGATCGAGGAGCAGATGCAACTGTTACAGCAGGATCGACGCATCGAGCGCGTGACCGCGGAGCTGCGACCCGGTGATGCGCCGGGGGAGGCTACGCTGGACGTGAAGGTCGCGGACAAAAATCCGTTTCATGCCGGGATGGAGGTCAACAACTATCAGTCGCCGCTGGTCGGCGAGATGCGCGGAATCGGCACGCTGACCCACGACAACCTGACGGGTCATGGCGATCCGCTGAGCGTCAGCTATGGCCAATCGAGCGGCGCGTTCCCGATCGTCTACGGTTCGTATGAGCTGCCGCTCAACCGCTATGGGACGACGTTTTCACCGTACTACAGGCGCTACGACTTCAAACTGATTGAATCGCCGTTCGATCCGTTGGGCATCAAGACCAATACCGAGATCATCGGCATGAGTCTTCGCCATCCGATCTATCGCACTGTCAACGACGAAGTTGCTCTCTCGATCATCGGCGAGCATCTGTTTACTCAAAGTTTTATCTTCGGCGATGTTCCATTTAGCTCCTTCCCGGGATTTCAGAACGGCGCAGCCACGGTGTCCGCCCTCCGTTTCGCACAGGACTGGACCCATCGGACGATTGATACAGTTGTCGCCCTGCGCTCGCGATTCAGTGTCGGCTTGAACGTACTGGGCGCGACGATCAATTCTAATTCCGACACGCCGGACGGGCAGTTCTTCTCATGGTTGGGCCAGGCGCAGGCGATTCAGCAATTTGGCGAGAAACTTCTCGGCATGCAGCTGCTCAGTCGCATGGACCTGCAGGTCACCAACTCGCCGCTGTTCCCGCTCGAGCAAGTCGCGCTCGGTGGGCGATACACGGTGCGAGGCTACCGAGAGGTGACGATCTTACGGGATAATGCGTTCATTGCCTCAGTGGAGTCGCGCTTCCCATTAATTCGCTTTGCAAGCGGCGAACCGATGATCCAGTTCGCCCCCTTTGCGGATGTCGCCCATGGGTGGAATATCGGTGCCAATCGGCCCTCCCCCGTGGCTCCCGTCACGACCTTCCCCGACACCTTGGCAAGCGTAGGTCTAGGGCTTCGATGGAATATTCTCCCGAAAGATCGCGCGAGTTTCGAAGTGTATTGGGGCCAGCAACTCAATCACGTCACGTTCAATCAGAACACACTCCAGGATCATGGAGTTCATATCGGTTTTGTGGCCAACCTGTTCTAATGGAATCGGGGGGGGAGAACCTCGATTTGAAGAATTTCTTAGTTTTGGAGCGAGCATGGAAGATCGATTCAGAAAAGAGGAGCGGTCCACCTCCCCCTTTCCCCCTCCTTAATAAGGAGGGGTTAGGGGAAGTGGGTCGAACAAGTTCCGTTTGGCACACGACATGCACAATTCTCACCGTATGATTATGACAACGAATCTAAGCCGACTCTTTCTCATATTCATCGTGGCAGCCGGTTTGATGCTGACGAGAACGTCAGGAACGGTTGGTGCGGTCGAGCCCTCTCCCGATACGTTGATGAAGCAGGGACTTCAAGCGTATCAGCGGGGGGCGTTTGAGCAGGCGCTTGCTGCGTGGAAACAGGCAGCCGGGCTCTACGAACAAGCCGGCAAAGTCAGGGAACAGAGCCAGGCACTGGTGCAGGCCGCTCACGCTTCCGAATCCATCGGACAGGTGAGTCAGGCGCTGCAGGAACTGGAAGTGGCATTGGCCCTTGCTCAGCAAACCCAGGATCGCGCATGGATCGCCACCGTGCTGGAGAATCTCGGACGCACTTACCTGGCGGCCCGACAGCCGGAGGCAGCGACGCAGCATTTGACACAGGCCTTGGAGATGGCCACCGCCGAGGGAAATCCGAGTTTGATTGCCGCAATCCAGAACGACCTCGGCCTTGCCCAGGTTTCCCGGCACCAGGACACCGAGGCATTGGCTTCGTTCACCGCCAGTGCGCAAGGCGCCATCGCAGCGGGCGAACGGCCGCTGGCCGTCCGCGCGCAAGTCAACGCGGCCCGAGTCTCGCTCAAGTTGGACCAACCGGATGCCGCACGGAACTGGCTGGATCAGGCCCTCAATGGACTGAAAGACTTCGAGCCGTCGCATGATAAGGCGACCGGTTTAATCCAGCTCGGATTGGGCTACCAACAACTCTTGCCGGCAATGGAGACCCTCCATGCGCCTTTGCTCTTGCGCGCGGCCGGCGCCTTTGTGGAAGCAGACACGGTGGCGCGGAAGATCGGAGACACACGGACGCTTTCTTATGCTGAAGGGTATCTCGGCCACCTTTACGAGACCGAACATCGCAACGACGAAGCCCTGCAACTGACGAGACGAGCCGTGTTCACCGCTCAGTCGGCCAACGCGCCGGAGTCGCTCTACCGCTGGCAGTGGCAGTTGGGGCGTTTGCTCGCCGCAACCGGGAAATTGGACGAGTCCCTCGCTGCCTACAACTACGCCATCGAGACGCTGCGTCCCATCCGGATGGAAGTCGCCTCAGCCTTGTCGACCGGCTCTCTCTCCGGAGAAGAATCGGTGCGCTCCCTCTTCTTTGAGCTGGCCGATCTGTTGCTGCACCGGGCCTCGCTCACGCCGGATGCGAAAGTGGCCGAAGACTACCTGCGCCGCGCGCGCGATGCAATCGAATCGTACAAGGCCGCGGAGCTGCGGGATTACTTCCGCGATGAGTGTGTGGATGCGCTCCAGGCAAGGCTCACGAAACTCGACACGGTGTCGCCAACCACAGCGGTGATTTACCCCATCGTGTTTGCCGATCGGACGGAGCTGCTGGTCAGTCTCCCCACCGGCCTTCAGCGTATCTCTGTTCCCGTCACGGCGCCTGAGCTGACAAAAGAAGTCCGCATATTTCGAAAGCTGGTAGAGAAACGGACGACCCGTGAATATCTCCCCCATGCGCAGCAACTCTATGACTGGTTGATTCACCCCCTTGAATCGGAATTGATACGGCAGAAGATCGAAACTCTCGTGTTCGTCCCCGACGGAGTGCTCCGCACAATCCCCTTCTCCGCCCTGCATAATGGGACCTCGTTCCTCATCCAGAAGTATGCGGTTACCATGACACCCGGGCTCTACCTGACCGACCCAAGACCGCTAGATCGTGAGAAAATTCGCTTCCTTGCGGGCGGTCTTACGAAATCGGTCCAGGGTTTTCCTTCCTTGCCCTACGTCGCAGAAGAGATGGATACGGTCCGCTCGCTCTATCAAGCCGACCAATTACTGAACCAGGATTTTCGGACCCCTCTCCTGGAACAGGAATTGCGTGAGAGCCGGTATGGGATTCTCCATATCGCCACGCACGGGAAGTTTTCAACCGATGCGAATGACTCGTTCCTCCTGACGTTCGACGGGAAGCTTACGATGAGCAAACTCGATAGTTTGATTGGACTGTTCAGGTTCCGGCAAGATCCGCTCGAATTGTTGACCTTGAGCGCCTGTCAAACTGCCGTCGGGGATGATCGAGCCGCTCTGGGCTTGGCTGGCGTGGCGATCAAGGCCGGAGCACGCAGCGCGCTCGCGACGCTCTGGTTTATCAATGACGAGGCATCGGCTGCGTTGATCGGCGAGTTTTACCGGCAACTGCGCGATCCAGCCATATCGAAAGCGACCGCGCTTCAGCGCGCGCAGCAAAAACTTCTGGGCGATCGGGTCTATGAACATCCGGCCTATTGGTCGCCGTTTCTGTTGTTGAACAACTGGCTATGATTCACCGAATCACTATGCTACCGTTCGCGCGACATTCTTCGGTTGAGTCTGGCAAGGAGGGCGCCGTGAAAACATTCGTGGGGCTCATGCTGATGGTGGGAACCGGCTTGACATTGGTGTGGTCCGGAAGCGGTCCGATTGACGCCGTGGCAGAGCAGTCGGTCGTGTCACCGGATGATCCCTCGAAACCACTCTATGTCCCGCCTAAGAAGTATGCACCGCGCGCCCGTGTAGGCGGCGAATTGCGCGGAACGGATGAGAGCGATCCTGAGATCGCAGCCCTAGTGCCCGATCACGTGGCATTGACGGCTAAAAAAACCCCTTCGCTGAACTGGTATCTTTCAAAACCGACGAAACATCAAATTCGCTTCACGTTCGTCGACAGCCGGATCATCAAACCGATGTATGAGGCCCCTATTTCTACGCCAGGAGATGCCGGCATTTATACGATCAACCTCAAAGATTTGGGACTGAACCTGGAGCCGGACGTGCAATACCGGTGGTACGTCTCCGTGGTGCGAGACTCCAACTCGCACGCATCGGAGTTGGTAGCAGGTGGTGTGATCGAGCGGTGCGATTTATCCGCGTGTTTCGATCCCGTCCTGACCTGCGACAACCATCAAAACGTATTAGACAACGCGCGCCGAGGATTTTGGTACGACGCGATGTCGTGCGTCTGCAGCCTCATCGACAAGAACCCCGGTGACCCGGGCTTGCGAAGAATTCGCGCTCACCTGCTGAAGGAGGTTGGCCTTCATGGAGTAGCGGAGTGGGACCTTCGAATGATCCAATCCGCGCTTCACTAATTGCTGTGCTGACAGCAGTCAGTTGGTTTGCTGTGCTCGCTTCCCTTGATCCGCAGATCAGCCGGCCATCTTGCTGACCTGATTCATTCCTACAAACGTGGGTCCAAAGGCGCTTTGCACGGTCCGGCCGGGGTTAATCAATTCCGATCCACCACGAATCTATTTCGATTCATCAAAACCCATCCTATCTCTCTCCATCGCAATTCCTTATCTCATATTATTGGCGTGGGAACTTCTATTTGCGCGACGTTTTGGGCAGATGGCGGGTCGACACGAACTGGCATACGCTTTGCTGATCTCTTATGCGTGGACGCCCTCGCAATCCCGTGGGTATTCATTGGGCGTAGAGAGAGGGAGGGACCCGATGACTCAGGAGCTGATTCTTGGAGCGCTGCTCATTGGGATCATAGGGCTGATTTGGGCCTTAACGTGTGCGATCGTTGGTGAGGATCACCGTACGGACACTACTCGCGAAGACAAGCCCATGATTGCGCCTGCTGAATCCCGGCGGGTTTGAGGGCACCGTGCTTCTGCCGCGGGTAAGAAAACCTAACACCAAAACCTGAGTACAAAAGACTTGTATGCCTGATACCATTCCATCCAACAACGGCGTTCATGGGACTGGACTTCCGCAGTCGCCACTTCCTCGCACTCAGCCTGCGAGACAACGAGTGACCGTGTCCCTTCCCACGCCATTAGTGGAGCGACTTCGCAATGCAGTGTATTGGACGGGGCACTACACCCTTGCGCAAACCATCGTGGATTCGCTTGAAGATACCCTGACCGCCATGGAGCACGCCAACGGGGGGCCTTTTCCCGGACGGCTGGCTCCTCTCAAATCAGGGAGACGTCCCCGCAAGCCCCCACCTTCCCACCTCATTGCGACCGAATCTTCCTCCGGGGCCTGCGTCGCCAGTTGACCGCTCGCGCACCTATCGAGCGGTCTCTGCTCGCACTCAGAGTGGAGACACTGTCTTGTATTTCGAACATTTTCACGAGTAGGCTTTTATGCGGGCGTTCATAACCAGCATATCTTTTGCAGTATTTGCGGGTGTCCTTGCCGACTCTCGGCTTCTCAGCTGTGGAGGGCACCCGTGGCACAACACCGACCGTCTGGACATGCATGTCGTTCGGCCGCGTTGATTGCGGTGTTGTTCACCACTACACCACACTCGGGTCACACCGATGAATCGGTCATGCCGCCGGACCATATGCTCAGCGACGAGTTGAAGCTGCTCAAGGAAGAGCAGCCCTTCTCCCCGTCGTCTTCAGAACCCTACGTGATGACCGAGGATGACATCAGGGAGTCCGGGGCTGCGGATCTTCCGGAGTTGTTTCGGAAAATCCTTGGAGTTGACGGTCCACAGACGGGCAGAACGGACAGCGACCGCCGCACTCGTTCCGACAGTCAACGCATTGCCAACAGCTTCCTCGTTGAGGTGGATGGACACCCGACGTACGCCGATGCATCCGATTCTCTCACGTGGGTGAATATTCCCGTGACCTTGCCCGAAATCAAACGACTTGAATTGTGGAAGGAGTCGGCCTCTTCCCCTCATGGAACGATCGAGTATCGCATCGTGCTGAAGATCACGACAAAGACGCCGGGGAAGTGAGGCCGGGAGGAAATTATGGCTGTTTCAACGTCACAGCATACGGTCCTCGTGGTGGAGGATACCCAGGACATCGTGATGGGTTTAAAGGATTTCCTCGAACATGACGGCTACGCCGTCACCGTGGCCAGCACTTGTGCGAGCGCTATCGAGCACGTCCGGACACGACACCTGAACGCCATCCTGCTGGACTTAACGTTGCCGGATGGAGACGGAATCGAGGTCATGAAGGCGGCGCACAGTCTGGACCCCAACCTCCCTGTCATTATCGTCACTGCCAATACCTCCCCTGACAAAACCGTCGGCTCCTTGACCCGTGGGGCGTTTAATTACTTGATCAAACCCTACAATAAGGAAGAGCTCCGGCAAACCCTTCGGCGCGCCATCGGCGTCAAAGAACTTGCCGTCAAGGTAGAACGTGTGCAGCACCTCCTCACGGAGAGTGAAGATCGCTTCCGCTCGCTGGTGGAGTCGGCAACGGACGCCATCATCGTGGCTGATGGGCGCGGGAAGATTATCTCCTGGAATCGATCTGCTTCCGTACTGTTCGGGCGTACGAGCGAAGAAGCCATCGGACAGCCGCTGACCATCCTCATGCCGCAACGGTACCGGGACGCGCACGAGCGCGGCCTTGCTCGTATGGCGTCAACGGGAAAGGGTCGGGTGATGGGATCTGTCGTCGAGCTGCATGGGCTCAAACAGGACGGAACAGAATTTCCTATCGAGCTCTCCCTGGCCACCTGGAAAAATTCGGAAAGTACATACTACAGCGGGATCATCCGAGACATCTCTGAGCGAAAGAAGGTCGAGCGCGTGTTGCAAGACAGTCAGGAGCGCTTTCGACAGCTGGCCGAACACATCGGAGAAGTTCTCTGGATGACCGACCCGACAAAGCAGCAGATGCTCTATATCAGTTCGGGGTATGAGAGGATCTGGGGACGATCCTGCGAGAGTCTGTATGCCTCGCCCCAATCGTGGCTCGACTCGATCCACCCCGAAGACCGTCCCCGTATCCTCGAAGCAGCTACCCGTAAGCAAGTGGACGGAACCTATGATGAACAGTATCGCATCATGCGACCGGATGGAACGATCCGGTGGATTTCTGATCGGGCGTTTCCGATCCGCGATGCCTCCGGAGCCGTTTACCGCATCGTCGGGTTTGCCGAAGATATCACCGACCATAAACGCACTCAGGAATCCTTGCGCGCCAGCGAAGAACGCCTGGAGTTCGTGATTCAAGGGTCCAGCGATGGCTTCTGGGATGGAAGAATCCGTCCAAACGAACCGTGGAACTCTCCGCGCACCCCGGTGTGGTGGTCGCCTCGTGTCAAAGCCATGCTGGGCTATACCGATGAGGAGTTTCCCGACGTTTTGGAGAGCTGGAAGTCTCGGCTCCACCCTGAGGATGTCGATCGCGTCTTTGCCGCCCTCGCAGCCCATATTCACCGTCGTGTCCCCTATGATGTGGAGTACCGGCTCCTCACCAAGGCCGGAGAGTACGAATGGTTCCGCGCCCGAGGCCAGGCCGTCTGGAACGAAACCGGCCGGCTTGTCCGCCTGTCCGGTTCTCTCCAGTGCGTGACGGATCGCAGGCTCGCCGAGGAGACACTTCAGCGGCACCAACAACTCCTGCGGGACGTGATCGACAACACGACCGCCGTGATCTACGTGAAAGACGCCGACGGCCGGTACGTCCTCACAAATCGCCGGTTTGGGCAGCTATTCAACCTCACGACGGACCAGATCATCGGCCGTACTGATTATGATCTTTTCCCAAAAGATTTCGCCGATGCGTTCCGTGCCAACGATGTCAAGGTGTTGGAACAGAACGCCACTGTGGAATATGAGGAATACGCGCCTCATCCGGATGGTCCTCACGCCTACATCTCAATCAAATTTCCGCTCTGTGCCCGTACCGGCAAACCCTATGCGACCTGCGGCATCTCTACCGACATTACCGAACGAAAACGCATCGAAGACCAACTGCGCTCCAATGACGCGCGAGCCCGCCTTGCTTTGGCCACTGGATCGGGAGGCATTTGGGACTGGGATCTTCACTCCGACCAGCTCTTTTGGTCGCCAGAGGTCGACACATTACTCGGGATCACGCCCGGCTCGTTCAGTGGCACTGAGCGAGACTGGATTTCGCTCGTCCATCCGGACGATCGTCAAGCGATCCGGCTCGTCAAGCGTCGAGTATCGGAGCGACACCGCACCGAGGTGTGTTTCGACCACCGCGTCCTGTGGCCGGACGGTACCATTCATCGACTCACGTGGTCTGGCCACATTGTTCGCGATCAGAGAGGGGAACCAGTGCGCATCTTAGGAACTGTCCGTGAATAGACGAAACGCAGTGGAAGACGAGTGTCACCACGACCTTGCGGTGTGACGGGTCCAACGGGCATGAGAATATTTGACCACACCGGCAGAGTCTTCAACGTGCGGCTGAGGGCCATCGCCCCGTCCATCCTTGGACTGACAGCCCTGCTCTGCTCGCTGAGCCTCTGTGTTTCCTTCGCCGCTGCCGCAGACATTGCCATCCTGAAATCTTCCGAGATCGCCGCCTACGACGATGCCGTCAAGGGATTCTTGGCGACAGCTCCTACTGGAGCGACCTATACGGAATACAATCTCCGAGGGGATTTGGACCTCGGAAAGAAACTGGCCAAGAAGATTCGCGCCTCTGATACCTCCTTGGTCGTGGCGGTCGGTCTGAAAGCGGCCCTGACGGCAAAGCAGGAAATCAGCGACATCCCTATCATCTTCATGATGGTCTTGGACCCGCAGAAGCATCAGCTGAACGGCGCCAACATGACCGGCACGTTGTTGGAGATTCCGGCCGACCGTCAGCTTAAACTGCTCCGTACTTTCCTGCCGACCAAGCATCGGCTCGGCGTCCTGTATGACCCCAATAAAACCTCCGCCCGAATCAAGGATGCGGAGCCCCATGCCGCCGCGAACGACTTTCAACTGCAAGGTTTTCCGGTCGCGAGCGAGAAAGACGTCCCGCAACAATTGCATGCCCTTCTCGCGACGGGTGAGGCGCTCTGGCTTCTGCCCGACTCCACGGTGTTGACGGACGAGTCGATCCGCTTCATCCTCGAGTCGGCATTGGCCCAGCGCGTACCTGTGATTGGATTCTCACCGGAGTTTACGCGTCTCGGCGCCCTGCTCAGCCTCTCCGTCAACTACGGCGAGGTTGGTCGCGAGACAGGGCTGTTGGCCAAGCGCATTCTTGATGGTGAGCGGATCATGCCGCTCAAACCCGTACCGGTCGAACGGGTGAAGATCACCGTCAATCTCAAGACCGCGCGATATCTGGGCATCATGTTCCCGAAGGAGCTGAACAGCATCATTGATGAAACGTATTAATTCCGACATGGAACGACCAGCGTCACAGCAGCCTCACGAACATCGTCCCGCCTCTGCGCCGGCACGCCGTCCGTTCATCAGTCTGCGCACAAAGTTCGTCGCCTTCTTCAGCCTGATTCTCGTCCTCACCATTTCGGCGTTGAGCTGGTACTTCGTCGAAACGCGACGCAAAGCCATGACCGACAACCTGCAAGAACTCGGGACGATCCTCCTGACCAATACCGTGAAGAATAGCCGTTTTGCGTACGGAGGCCTCGTCGCAGAAAACATTGACGCGCTTCATGAGTTCGCCGACAGCCTGATTGCCGTGGACCATGTGGTGTATGTGATCATTACTGCCTCTGATGGGCGTATTCTGGAACGACAAAGCAAACGATCGAGGATAACGTCCGGTGATTCTGCACAAGGGACCCAGCAGTCGTTCTATCCGGACGAGCAAATCGTCAAAGGCTTATTGACGAGGCCGCCGGAGAGTCCCCAGGTCACTCGTCTGGTCCTTTCACGAGACCAAGCCCTCATCTCACAAGTCGACACGTCGGAATGGCTCTTACCCTTCTTAGTGTGGCATGAAACCATCTACGATTTTGCGATTCCAGTTTTTCGAGAGCAGGAAGCGAAGACTTCGTTGCCGCATTTTTCGGTCGAGCACGAAGAACGAGTCGGTCCGAGCTCCTCCATGACCCCGTCGGTCCTAGGGGCGCTTCAAATCGGCATTACAGATGCCGAGGCGAAGCGAGCTCTCCTCATCATGATCCGCAATGTGTTGATCCTAACAGTCCTGCTGATCGGAGCCGGTATTCTCGGTGCCCACGTGCTCACGTTGCGGATCACGACACCCCTGCGCAGCCTTGCCGGTGCAGCCCGGCAACTGGCAGAGGGCACCGAGCCCTCTGTGCCTCTCGTCGCATCGACGCATGACGAAGTCGGTCAACTGACGAATCTCTTCAATGAGATGACCCGCTCGCTCCACGAGCGAAGCCAAGCGATTACCGCCAACCTCGACACCATCAGAAAGCAGGTCGGTCAACTGACCACGTTGCATCAGGCCAGCGCTGCCATTGCCAGCACGCTGAACATGAATCAGCTCCTCGACAGTGTGCTTCAACTTCTCGTGGACAACTTAAGTTTTTCACGCATGGTGCTGGTGCTCCGTCATGCTGAACAAGATACGGCTTACGTTGCCCAGATTACCGGGGTCTCGCCCGTCATCGCAGAGGCGGCTCGTCACCTCGAAATTCCCATTAAAGATGACGGCGGCCTCACGGCCGATCTCATCATCCACGGCAAATCCTTGCTCATCCACGATATCGAGGCCATTACCGAGCGTCTGCACCCACCGGTGCTCGAACTCCTTCGCCGATCGGGCGTACGGTCGTTTGTGTGTGTGCCGCTCCAAAGTCATAACCAAATACTCGGTTACTTGGCTGGCGACCGGGACTCACAGCCCTGTACGGACGAAGATCTTCATATCCTGCTGACGATCGCCAGCCACGTGGCTGCCGCAATTGACAACGCCAGAGCCTATTCCTCGTTGGCGGAGCTCACACAACACCTCGAACGGCGTATCGAGGAGCGCACTCAGGAGTTGTCTCTCGCCAACGCACAACTGCAGGAGCACGACCGGCAGCGAACAACGTTTCTTTCCGTCGTGTCGCACGAGTTGCGGACGCCTATGACCGCCATTCGAAGCTTTGCCGAAAATATGCTCGACGGAGTCACCGGCCCTTTGAACGAACAGCAAACCACTTATCTGACTCGCATCGAGCATAATGTGGCCCGGCTCGCTCGCATCATCAGACAACTGCTCGATTGGTCCCGATTGGAGAAGGACCCGCTGCACCTCGAATCGGTCTGCATTCGTGAGATTGCCGCACTTGCAGTGGGCAGCTTGCAGCCGTTGGCCGAAGAAAGAAAGTTGTCGCTGGAAATAACACCTGTCGATGCTCTTCCGCCGGTCCGGGGCGACCGCGACAAACTCGAACAGGTGCTCGTGAATCTGATCGGCAATGCGATTAGATTCACGCCAGCCGGTGGTCGCGTGACCATCGAGTTTTGCCCAACCTCGACCGGATTCGTTCAGACCTGTGTCGCCGATACCGGCTGCGGGATCGACCCGGAACATCTACCGAAGATCTTCAATGAATTTTCAAAGGTTCCGTCTGCCATGCCTTCTTCACAAGGCACGCAGCTTGGGCTCTTTATTACAAGAAGCTTCATCCTTCGACATCGCGGAGATATCTGGGTTGAAAGTACGGTCGGTGCCGGCACCCGATTTTACTTCACGCTACCTGTCGCATCTCGCAACGGCGCAGAAGAGGCGGTATGAGACATTTTCTCATCCCACGCGGCTCCCGCCTTTCGGTTCCGGCTTCTCGCAGCGGAGGAGTATATTTTCCCTCGTACATGACTTACAATTTCCGCTCGTGAGCAGGAGGCTTCGGACCTATGCGAGCCAAAATCCTGATCGTCGACGATAAGCAGGATATCCGGCTGGGGTTGCAGGATCGCGTTACCTGGATGGGACACGACCCCATCACTGCCGACAATGGCAAAGAGGCGCTGCGCCTGATTGAACAGGAAGAACCCGATCTTGTGCTTTTAGACTTGGAACTTCCGCTCCTGTCAGGGCTCGAGGTCTTGCACCATGTCCGGGAGAAAATGACCAAAGAGTCCCCGCTCGAAGAAGGAGCTTCTGCCTCTTATACCACACCGCTCATCGTCATCTTGACTGCATTCGGCACGATCGAGCGTGCCGTCCAGGCCATGCAGCTGGGCGCCTTCGACTTCCTCACAAAACCCTATACCGCCGACCATTTGACTGTGGTGATCAACAAGGCGTTATCCACCCTCACGCTGCACCGCCAAGTGGAAGTCCTTCAAAAGGAAGTCAGTCGTCATTACGATCAGATCGTGGGGACCAACCCCAAGATGGCCGCACAACTCACGGTCGCCAAACAGACTGCGCCGTCGAACGTCACCGTCCTGCTGCTCGGTGAAACCGGCACCGGCAAGGAGGTCGTGGCGCGGGCCATCCATCAATGGAGCCCACGCCGGTCAAAACCTTTCATCGCCGTGAATTGCGCCGCTCTGCCGGAAACTTTGCTCGAGAACGAGTTATTCGGCCACGAACGAGGTGCCTTCACGGGAGCGGTCAAGCGCGAGCCCGGGAAAATCGAAGTGGCGGAAGGAGGGACGGTCTTCCTCGATGAAATCGGCGACATGCCCCTCCCCATGCAAGCCCACATGCTTCGAGTGCTGAATGACCAGACGTTCTATCGGGTCGGAGGAACCCAGGCGGTGCGGGCCAATGTGCGTTTCATCGCCGCTACAAACCGGGACTTGCGACAGGCGGTCCGCCAAGGCACCTTCCGCGAGGATTTGTTTTACCGTCTCGCCGTGATTACGGTGATGCTCCCGCCTCTGCGTGAGCGGTTGGACGATCTTCCCGCGCTCGCCAAGCATTTCCTGACTCGCCCGGGGAAACTAGGCACTCAGAAGCACTGTTCGCTGAGCGATAGGGCCTTGCGGATGCTGCAACAATATCAGTGGCCTGGAAATATCCGAGAACTGGAAAATGTGCTGACGCGAGCTCTCATCCTTTCTCCTGACAAGACGATCGAGCCTGAGCACCTCTCCCTGTCCGCCACCGCAGAATCGACTCAGCATGTAACCCAGGTTCATATTCCTTCCGGGCATTACCATGAGTTGGTGGAAGCCTATAAAAAGAGGGTCATCGAAGACACCTTGCGCAGGAACGGTTGGAATCAGACCAAAGCCGCTGAGGAGCTCGGCCTTCAGCGCACGTACCTCACCAAGCTCTTGCGTCAGATGAATATTTCCGGACGCCCTCCCAAAGGACCAGACTCCGAAGGAGGAGGTCTCCTCCAGTAGCCCCATTCGGTTACAAAATCGCCTTGGTGACCGGTCGGCCGTCATCACTCCGTCGTTCACGCTCGTGGAGATACCGTACGAAGCGGTCCGGGGGAAGGTCACACCGGCTCTCTCAGGAGATTCACGCACTGTGGAGGGAGAACCATGTCCGATCGGGGAAGGCGTGATGAAAACGATTCGTGGACACAACGTTCAGAATATGCCGGCCTGCTTCTGGAGCCAGCGAATATATTTCACAATCTGATCGACGTCCTCGGGAGTTACGCCCTCGATTTTCGGCATATTGCCAAATTCCCAATGGTGAGCGCGAACGCCGTTTGCCGCGGCCAGTTGAAAGGCCGCATCGCCATGATGGCTCGGCTCATAGATTTTGTGGACCAGCGGCGGGCCATGATCAGTCCCGGAAGCTCGTTGGCCGTGACACACCGAGCAACTGACGTTGAACTTCGCTTCACCACTCTGAAACTCAGCGGGAACAGGTCCCTCATTCATCGCCTGTTTCGACGAGGAGGCATCGCACGCCGATAGAAGACCGGCCACCAAGAGGACCATAAGCGGGATTGGTCGCGTCATCATGGAAGCCCGGTACGTCATGCGCGGGGATTCGGTTCGTTTTTGTTTCCGACCGAATTCCCAAACTGCTGCCGTAACATCTTCTGTGTCTGCCGAAGGGTCATTCGACGGTAGATACGGGCCCCGATCGGCGCAAGAACGATCAACCCAATCGTCAGGTACATGAAGAATTCTTCGGGAGACATGGTTCGCTCTGCACCTCGCACGCTCGGGAGCCCGGTTGGTCCTCATCCGCGAGCGAGCCGTGCGCGACGGGCTGGACTCGCGCGAACGGCAACTGCGACCCTTCTCGCCTTTCTCGCGAGTCTCGCGAGTCTTGCTGCTTAGTTCGCTACCCTACCGCATAGGCGATGGGATCGGCAACTCCGGCCTTCGCAAACCCTTCCCGACGAATGAGGCAGCTGTCGCATCGCCCGCAAGCCAGCACACCAACCGGATCGTAACAACTATGCGTCAGCTCAAAGGGGACGCCTAATTCGATACCCTGGCGGATGATGTCGGCTTTGGTGCACATTAACAGCGGCGCCCTGACTTGAAACATCCTCCCCTCTGTTCCCGCCTTGGTCCCTTCATTGACCGCCGCTTCGAACGCACGAATGAATCCAGGCCGGCAGTCGGGATAGCCGGAATAGTCGAGAATGTTCGCACCGAAGTAAATGACTGACGCCCCCACCACCTCTGCATGGCCCGCTGCGAGCGAGAGAAAGATAAGATTGCGTCCCGGAACATAGGTTGCGGGAATTCCGCCGGTTCGATCCTTGGTCGCCCGATCTTTCGGCACCTCAGCTCCCGTCGTCAAGGCCGACCCTCCAATGGCACGCAGGTCAAGGTCCAGCACGAGATGATTTGCCGCGTGTAAGGCCTTTGCCACTTGACGAGCCCGTTCGATTTCCACTCCATGTCGCTGCCCATAGGCTATTGTGAGGAGGAACAGCTCATAGCCGTCGCTCCGCGCTAATGCCGCGACGACTGTGGAGTCCAATCCTCCACTGGCCAGCACAACCGCTCGACTGCTTGAAGGAGACACTGTCGGCATGACGCGGCAAGCTTACCAGGAGCGAACGAGCAAATCCAAACGCCTGGCCGCCAGACCTGGGACCCCTGAATACCGACAGCATAATGTCACATGATCGAGAAACGCACTGGGGAAGGAGCGGGGGTGGTGGCGCGACAACTACTCGCGTTCTTCTTCTTTCTCAATCTTCTCAAGCAATTCCTGCCGAGACTGGCATTCGACGCAGAGCTTCGCGAACGGAACGGCCTCTAACCGTTTCTCGCTGATCTCCACGCCGCATTCCGCACAAATTCCGTAGGTCCCTTCGGACAATCTGGTCAGTGCCTCATCGATTGCCTGTCGTCGGCGGTTACGCATCTCCATCAACGAGATGCCCAGTTCTCGATCGAGATCCATGAGGGCTTGATCCCCGACGTCGCGAGCCGACTCAAGCCGCCGTTGCTGATCTTCTGTCAGAGACTGTCCGAGGCTCCCCTCGATCTCTTTCAAAATTTCTTGCCGTTTCCGAAGCAACATCCGATGCAAGGCTTCGCGACGGCGCTCCCGTGCCTCGCGTTCCTTCGCCGTTTCTTTCGGTTTCGCGGCAAGCGGAGAGATCGCTACGGATACGGGTGTTTCCAACACAGCGGCCGCGGTCGCTCGGGCTTTGCCAACGCTCTTTGACGGCGTCTTTGTTTTTGCGACTGGTTTCTTTTTCGCTTGTGCTTTCGTCGCCATGACGACTCGTTCTCCATGGGTGAACGGCGTGCGGCCAAAAAAAGTTCGGCATTCATAACACGGAGGCCGTTCGTTTGACAAGGGGTTGGGGGGAGAAAAAACAAGCCCTCTACGGGTAGAGGACCGTCGAATGCACGGCGTACCCAACCAGCTTTTCACGCCCCTGGAGGCCCTTCAGCTCCACCAGGAAATCCAACCCGACGATTTCACCTCCGAGCTGCCTCACGAGCATCACGGTTGCGGCTGCGGTTCCCCCGGTCGCGAGCAGATCGTCCACGATCAAGACCCGTTCGCCTTGCTCAATTGCATCGCGGTGAATGGCGAGCGAATTCGCGCCATACTCAAGGCTGTACTTGACCTCGAAGCAATCGGCAGGAAGCTTCCCCGGCTTCCGAACCGGGACAAATCCTGCGCAAAGCCGATAAGCGAGCACTCCGCCGAAAATGAACCCGCGCGATTCAATGCCCACCACCTTCGTGATGTGCTGGCCGCGATAATAGGCCGTCAATTCATCGGCAATGGCGGTCGTCGCCTGCGGATTCTTCAGCAATGTCGTGATGTCGTAGAAGAGAATGCCGGGCTTGGGAAAATCAGAAACTTCGCGAATGAGCGATTTATAATTGATGGCGGCCATGCACTCAGAGCAAATCTGACTGGGTCATCGTTTTGCGCTCGATGGTATGCCGAAGGCGACTCAGGGCGGCCATTTCGATCTGCCTGACCCGTTCTCGGGTCAGTCCCATCTCGCGGCCGATTTCCTCCAGGGTTCTCGCCTCACCACCATCGAGTCCAAACCGCGACACAATAACAGTTTGCTCCTTCTCAGGCAACTCCCTCACCCACCCCATCATTTCCGTACGTCGCAACACTCCTTCCGTGGCATCAGCCGGTGAGAGACAGGACGGATCTTCAATGACGTCGCGCAAACAGGTATCGGCCCCGTCATTGATCGGGCTGTCCAACGAGCAGGTGGTCCTGACCAGCTGCTTCAGATCCAAGACTTCTTCCTCTGCCGTCTTCATCTTTTTCGCGACCTCGAGTGCGGTTGGTTCTCGCCCGAGTTCCTGAACCAGTTGTTCGACTTTCCCGAGGTATCGGTTGAGTCGTTCGACAACGTGCA
This sequence comes from Nitrospiraceae bacterium, assembly GCA_035623075.1. NCBI lineage: Bacteria > Pseudomonadati > Nitrospirota > Nitrospiria > Nitrospirales > Nitrospiraceae > Nitrospiraceae bacterium. The sequence continues at coordinate 51,184 of DASPUC010000009.1, forward strand.
CCGGTAGACGGACCAGTTTTCCTTGATTGATGATCGCCCGCTCGATGTATTGCCGAATCCACCACGACGCATACGTACTGAAGCGAAACCCTCGCTTGTAGTTGAATTTCTCGACTGCCTTGATGAGGCCCAGATTCCCTTCCTCGACGATATCGGAGAATGGAAACCCCCGATGCATATACCGTTTACCGATACTGATCACGAGTCGAAGGTTGGACTCGATCATCTGCTGGCGGGCCTGCTCATCGCCCGCCATGACCCGCTTACCGAGCTGCTGTTCTTGCTTGAAATTCAGAAGAGTGGACCGGCGGATTTCGCGCAGATAGCTTTTGAGGGTATCGAGTCCCTCCGACCGTCGACTTTCCTTTTCCTCTCCGGCAGAGCCGCCGTCCGCTTCGGCTGACTCACCGACTTCGTCGTCGTCCTGGTCCTCGACGTGTCGACGCGCCTCGTTCAGCTCTTCGTGCTCGTCACTCTGACGTGCCATCTGACCTCAACGCCAACGTTCGCCCGCTTAGTACCACACCAGAAAATCCTCAAACCGTCCCGTTGCTTCACTCCATTCCACATCAACCGTCGTCACACGAGCTGCCGGAGGACCGATTTTAAGGTCTCCGATGAGCGCAAGAATGAGATCGCGTCTTCCTTCCACTTCGAGCTCCACCCGGCCATCATCAAGGTTCTTCACTCCTCCGGAGAGTCGTCGTTGTGTTGCGACCCGGACACAAAACGCTCGATACCCCACACCTTGCACTCGTCCCGCCACGACGATTCGTGCTCGAACGGGGGTGTGTGCAGTTGACTCACTCATGAGATCAGCTGCTTAAGAGCACGCCAGCTCGCTCTACGAACGGATACTCTCATACCTCAACAGAACCGTCACGCGTTTTGCAAATTGGCGCTGGAGAAATGTCCTCGATGGCCGGAGAACATAAATGAACGTAACAGAAGGAACCACTTCTGAGTCGGTCGGGATGTCCTTCCCGTCGCCTCAATAGAAGAGGAGGCTCCGGGTCGAGCAAGCTTGGTTTGGTCGGGGCGAGAGGATTTGAACCTCCGACCCCTGCGTCCCGAACGCAGTGCGCTACCGGGCTGCGCTACGCCCCGACATGATCAGCAGGAACAAGAAACGAGGGTGGGATTGTCTTACAACAGAGGGTCGAAACGCAAGCCGTGTGCTTCGGCCACCGCGCGACAGGTGACTTTCCCTTCCGTAAGATTCACACCTTTGGCGAGGCCGGCGTCAGAACGGAAAGCTTGTTGGACACCGGCAGCAGCCAAACGGGAGAGGAACGGAAAGGTAGCATTCGTCAGCGAGACAGTGGATGTGCGCGGCACGATTCCAGGAATATTTGCCACACCATAGTGCAATACGCCACCGACCAGATAGACCGGATCTGAGTGTGTCGTCGCCTTCGTCGTTTCGAAACACCCGCCTTGGTCCACGGCGACATCCACGACAACCGATCCCGGCTTCATTTGTCCGACTAGAGCGCGCGACACGAGCCTGGGAGTGCGTGCGCCAGGTATCAACACCGCCCCGATCACCAGATCGGCGTCACGAACGGATTGTTCGATGGCGCCAGGGGTGGAGGCACGCGTGACGATCCGACCTTGGTACAAATCATCCAGATAGCGAAGCCGGTCGAGATCGAGATTGATGACGGTCACTCGAGCGCCCATCCCCACCGCAATCCTGGTCGCCGCACTGCCGACGACGCCGGCACCCAATACGACCACGTGCGCCGGCTCGACACCCGGCACTCCTCCTAAGAGGACTCCGCGCCCTCCTTGAGTTTTCTCCAAGCACCGCGCGCCGATCTGCACCGACATCCGGCCGGCGATCTCGCTCATCGGTTTCAACATCGGAAGACTCCCGTCTCGTCCTTCCGTCGTCTCATAGGCGATCGCAGTGACCTTGGCCTCCAGCAGAGCTTTCGTCAGATCCGGCAGCGACGCGAGGTGGAGATACGTAAACAGGATTTGTCCAGGCCGAAAGAGAGGACACTCGGACAGCAGCGGCTCTTTCACTTTCACAATAAGCTCGGCCTTTCGAAAGAGCTCCTCCTTCGATCCGGCGATCACGGCACCGACCCGTCTATACTCGTCGTCTGAATAGCCGCTGCCGAGACCGGCTGACGGCTCGACCCAAACTTGATGCCCTCCGTGCGTCAACGCCTCCACTCCGTCCGGCGTCACACTCACACGATATTCGTGATCTTTGACTTCCTTTGGGACCCCGATAATCACCGCCCGCCTCCCGCTGAGTGATTGCGTATCTCTACTTGCATTATATACGCTCACAACAAACCTGTCCTTATCTTCCGCATTCCGCCTTGTGGACAGTGCGTAAAGCCCTGGTGTAAGATTCGCTCGTCTCACACACCATTGTATGACTCTGGAGGACGGCCCATGGACGCAACGGCTGGTTCCTGCAATGCCTGCGGTGCTACCGGCACGGCACTGATGAAATTTTCTCTCGGCCGGGATTTCTTCGGTCGATCGTACGATCGCCTTTCCCCATCCGCCGATCAAAGCCCCAAATGGTACTGTGAGAGCTGTTCGATGCAGAAGAACCTGCAACGAGACTTTCGCGATATCCGCGCCGAATACGACAAGTTGAGTGCCGGTCAAGGCTCTGCTCTCTCGAATACCGACGAGTTCCGACGCGCCTCGCTGCGACTGCGCGAGATTGTGACCATCCTTGACGCTGCCTCGAGTCCGTCGCCCCTGATTGCAACAGCAGACGTTAAGCTTCTCCTGGATCGGCTCAGCACCGCAACCATGCCGGTCTAACGCTATTGCTTTATGCCTCCGTTCCAGCGTCATATTTTCGTCTGTATCAATCAACGACCAAAAGACGATCCGCGAGGCTGCTGTGCAAACCTCGGCTCAGAACGGCTGCACGCTCATTTTAAGAGTGAGACGAAACGTCTCAACCTCAAGGGGTTGGTCCGAGCCAATAAGGCCGGGTGCCTCGACCATTGTTCGATGGGACCCAGTGTGGTCATCTATCCCGAAGGTGTCTGGTACTGGGTCGGCAATGAAGCCGATGTCACTGAGATCATGGAACGACACATTCTGAAAGGCGAGATCGTGACTCGATTGCTGATGCCGGATCATCCTGTGCCGGCGAAGCTCGCGCCGCTGAAGATAGACTAGCTTCTTCAGCGATCACCTTCACCATGCCAATCGAAGACAAATGGAAGGCCAACATGGAAAAGGTGGCCTTCATGAAACGGTTTCCCGGTCTGCTGAATTCGTGGGACTCCCTGACTGGAAAATCCGTCGAGGCCGTCATCGAATTAAAGAGTAAATCCGGGTCAGCTGTCGTCGTTTTTACCGACGGATCCTTTATCATCGTCCCTCCTCCGTCCGCAGAGGCCTACGAACTGGGTGAGGCCTTGACGGCCGCTCGCCAGTATCTTGAACTGAAGCATCCTGAGGCCTATGCGGAGCATGATCGCCTCGTGAAGAAGGACAAAGAGGCGCAGAAATCGGCTCGACTCAGCAACATTCTGGGTGCCATTCGGAATAACGTGGATCAGATTCCGGAACTCAAAGACAAGCTGAAAGCGCTTGTAAAGGAGTGGAAGTGAGTAACCAGCCCGAAAAAAACATGTTTGAGATCTTTTCTCAAGGTCTCTTCGAAGGAGTCAAACCCATGATGGTCATTCGCGATCACCTTGTCCGGCATCCCGATCGTTGTACGCATCAAGCCATCTGCGTCCCCATCTGCCCAACGGGAGCCTGGCTGTCGACGCCGCCGTTCAAGTTCGACGCCTCCCGTTGTTTGGAGAGTTGCCGCCTCTGCTTGGATGCCTGCCCGTCACAAGCGATCTATGGGGTCTTCAAGAAGGGGGAAAAGCTGCTGGAGCCGCAGAAGAAGAAGTAGCGAGCGCAGTCTCGTCAATCGCCTGTGCTCGCCGACCGCGCACACAAGAATTCGATCGGATTTGAAACTGCGGGCGGTGCTCGGTCCATGCGCGCAGTTGGCGACTGACGAGACTACTCTAGAAGGAACCGCTCACAGGGTTTAGTCATTTCCCAAAGTATCTTTTCAAACATACCTCGCCTGTTCCGCACCTCCGGCGAAAGTCAGCGCCAAGACCCCGACACACTCCATCCAGCCCACGAGACGGCCGCGGCTGACAGCAATGGCGAAAGGGGCGATGTGAAAAGCCTAAACCGACAGCAGTAACACACTGATCTATGTCAAATTGGCAAGGAGTGTAATGAACAGAAGTCGGATTGCAAAATTTCGAGACCAGCCACAAATGCCTGTCGCTCAGTACTTTGATTCTTGGGCACTCCTAACATTCGAAGCAAGACATGCCCTAGGTTTCCAAGAGAATGACCGATCACGATGTGGCTCCGTGACTCTATATAATCTGTTTTCGCAAATGTCCCCAGTAAGCCGCGCCAATATAACCGCAGGCGCCGGTCAAGATGGTCAAGGCCATCACTTGATAGACACGGTAACGGGGCACCTTGATGTTGACAGCGGGGTCAAGAATGTCCGGTGAGATTGCTACACGTTTGAGGGTTTCGCCGGCGAGCAAAATCGGCCACATACAGGAGAGTCGGAGTCGAGTTTCCCTTCTCGGAATCTGCATGGTATAGGCCCAACCCTGGTCGAGGTGATCGACGGCAATTTTGAGCAGCCATGATAGCACTTGTCGATAGCGAATGACATTCTCTTTTTGAAGAAGATCCGCTGGGGTCAAGCCGGCTTCCCTTAAGATGACTTCAGGAATGTAGCAGCGTCCTCGCCGCAGGTCTCGAGGCAGGTCTTTCAGAATATTCGTGAGCTGGAGGCCCTTCCCAAATCGGACGCCGATGGCGGACATGTGAGCAATATCCCAATGGGACAGCGACGGCATGTGGGCACACATCATTCCGGTCCAAAATTCACCGACACAACCGGCGACGTAATAGATATACCGGTCCATGTCATCCGTCGTCTGAAGAGCGGTGAGTGTGGCTGCTGACTCGCCAGGGAACTTCGTGAGATCCATCTCCATTCCATTTGGCAGTGTGGACATGAGAGTACGAATCCGCTGGCGGTCTTCGACTGTGTATTCCTGATAGAGACGGAAGCAGTCTTCAAGCCGCGTCAACAGAACACGTTCCGACGAATGTGTCTGATGTGGGAGCAACGACGTCTGGATGGACCGGACCTCATCCCAGTGAATGGCATCTTCTGAAAACTGATGGCGAAATTGCTGGAGGTAGAATAGTCGCCGACTACGGTCGATCAAGTCCGTATCAGCGATCGTATCAACGGCACGGGCGAACAGGTAAGACAGGCCAACCTGACCACGTACGTTGGAGGGCAACACCGTAAGCGTGAGATAAAATGAGCGGGAGACCTGTTTGAGAACATCGCGGAGGAGTTCGTGCCTGGAGGAATGAGTAGCCGTGGGACGATCCTTATCTGACTTCCAACTTTCCTTCCATGCCCTTGTCTCGATGGCTTGGCAGCGGCCAGAGGCGTTTATCGCAGTAGATGGGGAATGTCCCAGCGTGAGTGGGCGTGAATTTGACGATGACTGTCTTGCCCGCACTCACATCCTGCTCAACGGAGAGGCTCCCTGCTGGATCTTTGATGATGAAATTGTGCGGAGTGATAGTCGTGACACTGGTCAGGGTCAACTCGACCGGCTTCCCTGCCTCGACAATCAGATGATTCGGGGTGTAAGAATAACTGTCGAGGATCACCGTTGTCCGTTGGACTCCGTCGGCAGACAGGGGAACGACAACCGGTTCGCTGGGCTCTGCTGCATAAACAGCTAGTTGCAAACCAATAGTCCCGCTGATCAGCACAAGCACTCTCACAACCGTGAAGAAAGCGACGCTCCGGTTCATCGCGGTGACTTTCTAACAGAAGGTGGACATCCGGTCAACTTTCACCGTTCAGATCAAGTACTTGGGCGGACTTGACCGCACCGTGAAAGGCCTTATCTTATCGCTCACAGGAGAGGGAGACCAGCAATTGGTTTTTCTCCCGCCCATTTTCAGTTTGTAGTTTGTATAATGTACAAGTTGCGGATTCACAGCCCCCGCTAAGGAGGAAATCAATGAAGTGGATTAAGGGTATTGGGTTGTTCCTGATCGCGAACATTCTCATTTATCTCACCCTCTCAATTACCGCCAACATCTTGATCAATATCATTCTTCCGATGTTTGGCATTGAT
>DASPUC010000010.1 GCA_035623075.1 Nitrospiraceae bacterium
CTCCACGAGCACCTTCACCTCCCAGAGTGTATCAAACAGTTCCCGATCCAACAGTTCATCCCGTAGTTTGTTCGGTGATGCTGAGCGCACGGCAGACATGAGCCACGGACTGGCCCTTGCTCAGGGCGACTTCGGCTTCACGCAATTTGGCGAGGATCTGTTCGACGGTGTGACGGAAACGTGGCATATGGCCCTCCTTTTGGCCCGACCCTAACATACAGGGTGGACCGGATTAAGGGGGCTAGGTCATCATGTTTTCCGCCGGCTGCACGAATGTCTACCCTGTCTCCACTGGCTCCCATTCAAAAATGGAACGAATCAATCCTGATAAACCTCCGAGAGCCGTCGTTTGGGGAAATCATCCTGCGGTGGTGGATGCGGCAACCCAAACGATGCAGGAAATGAAGGTGCAAGTTGTTGAGCGTGTCCGTCTCAAGGAAATCCTGAATGAGCAAAAGGTCCGTTTGATCAACACATCCGACGATGAAGCGGAATTGCTCAAGGTAGGGCGCCTCCTCGGAGCCGACCAGATCGTTTTCGCCGATGCGGCGGTACTCTCGGAAGAAGTCCAGAGAATAGTAGACAGTTATGGCGGATTTAGCCAAGCAGAGACGGTCTATCAGCTCAGCGTCTCTGTCAGGAATACCAGTGTTGAAACTGGGGAGCTTCGATGGAGCGGTACGGCCACATATCCCAAACCCGTCACGAATCGAGACGAGGGACTTATTGACCTGACACGTCATGCCATGTCGCATGCGGTATGCCCTCTTGAAAACGGCTATACCTGGGACGAGCGAGCGGGCTGTCGAAAACCCCAGTGACTCTGCTACCACGTCGGTGCAAGCGTAAAATGAAAAGATGCCCGGACCCATATCGCGGCGCGTGGCTGGCGGGTCTTAGCGCCTTCATTCGATCCATGTGCAACGGGAACGGCAGCTCCCTGGTAGAAGTTACGACTAACCCCTTGTCCTTTCGTGCTCATTGTATAGGGTATAGGCAGAGCGATCTGACAAACCGCAGATCAGTGGTTACTTTGATCCACCAGACGCAAGATCCAAGTGTGTCTTGTGAGAAGAGTCCCGACCGGCTTGAATCATTGAACCATCACAGCCGATAATAGGCCTTGACCAACCGGTGCCTTTGGGCGCTACATATTCATCCATTTTGGTTGAGAAGAAGGAGGCCGTCATGGCATTGCTGATAACCGCTGAATGTATCAACTGTGGAGCCTGTCTGCCAGAATGTCCGAACGAGGCCATCTTCGAAACTCGCGGCGATGCGGAAGCGAAGGGAAATCATGTGGGCGACGGCCAGGGAGTGGGAGACAGTATATATGTGATCACGCATGACCGCTGTACAGAGTGTGTCGGCCATTTTGACGAACCTCAATGCGCCGCGGTCTGTCCGGTCGACAATTGCTGCATTTCTGACCCTGCCTATCCGGAAACGACGGATGTCTTGCTGGACAAGGCGAGGAAGCTCAATCCTGACAAGGCGATCGATCCGGCAAAAGTGTGGAGCGGTGTGCGGAACTGATCGCGGCTGAAGTACGAAGAGAAGAACGTATACCTCTATTTGCCTTGGGATAACCGAAACCATCAGTCATGGCTGATAAACTCCCCAAAGTAATTTCCAATGCAACTGTCATAAAGGCCTTAGCTAAAGTCTTTGCTTTCCAAGCCATCGAGATCAGCCTATTGCGGTCACATGCTGGAATATCCGATGCCAATTGGAAAGCCCTCAAGACCGAAGCATTTAAGAAAACCTACGCGAAGCAACGCTCTTTTTATGAAGATCGCTTGACGGGTGCGTTCGCTTTGGAGCGCATTTCCCAGTCTGAACGTGAGACAAGACTTCTTGAACTCTGGCTAAAACAGAGTGAGGATTCTCCCAAAGACGAACCCTGAGATGTTTGGCAAGAATTCACCGCAGCCTTCTACGCGTTCTACGTTGTCTCTGCTCATCCTGGTTCTCTTTCTGCTCGGTTCGTTCGCGCTCCCCTCATTCAATCTGAGTCGAAGCCAAGCCCACGCCGCAGGCGGAGATCAGACGAAGTTCCGGCGCATCTCGACACAGTTCATCGCGGCGTTGGGCGATCCAGGTGCGACCTCCGGGAGCGGCGCGCAATCGTGGGGGCTGTGGCCTCTGGACCCGGGTCCTCGGGGCGTCGAGCTGAAGAACTATCAACGGATGAAGGATGCAGGTGGCGTCGCCCCGGCGCGCTGGAAATTCGACGGCACGGACTGGTGGCTGGAGGAACATGGCTTGATCATGGAGCAGCCGATCTTTCCGCTCCTTCCCGGCAAATACGTGGTCACGGGCGCCCAGGACGTGACGGCTGTGCTGACCATTCATCCCGCCGACAGGAACGGCGACAGACGCTGGGAACTCGATAAAGGCGCGACGCTCTACGACGTGACGCACCTGGCCTGCCGCTCCGCGCGCTATACACCGGCAGCGGTTGGTGGTTCCTGCTCGCCGGCAAACGCGCAGAAGGCTGCGTTTCCAGTTGCACCAGGGGGAGCGATGCCGCCGGCCGAAGGCTGTACGAAGCAGGACTATGCGGTTCTCATCGTGATCGGCGTGGGCGTGGAAGACTGAACGCCTGCAGGAAAAACGGGGACATTCTGCAGAAACAAGGGTGGCAGGAACCATTTCGTGGCGCGTGGCGGGACTCTGGTTCATCTGGTTTGTTTGGTTACTTTGGTTTATTTCATTTATCCGGCGTACGGCACGAAACAAACAAGACAAACCAAACAAACGAGACAAACTCTCTGGTGTTATGCTCCATCGTTTCGCGTGGCGAGTCACCCCTTCCTCTCCGTGTTATTCCGCCTAACCTACCGATGGACTAAGCTGGTATGAAGGAGTAGAGTTTCGACCGTTTGCCCGAGGTCATCGGTCCGTAGATTTACATGGGCAGGCTTGCCTGCAGATTTGGCACTGGAATGAATAGCCTTCGGGAGGAACATACCATGTGGAAATCACTCGCAGCGACAGCCACGCTGACCCTCATGCTTATCGCCCCCGCTTATGTAGCGGCTCAGGAGGCCCCCGGAAATCAGAAATCGTTGGCTGAGCAACTCGTCGATGCGTTCAACAAAGTGTTCGGAGTCCATCCTGGGAAGCGCGCCAATCATCCGAAGGGTGTCGTATTAGAGGGAGCATTCGTTCCGAGTGCGTCGGCGGCATCGTTGAGTAAAGCCACTCACCTCCAGAAGCGAAAAACTGCGATTCCGGTGACAGTTCGTTTCTCCGCTGGCTCTGGGCTACCCACCGTTCCTGATACCGACGCCATGCCGCGCGGCATGGCCGTCAAATTTGCCCTTCCGGACGGAACCAACACGGATCTTGTCGTCCTGTCCGTCAACCGCTTCCCCGTTGCCACGGCGGAAGAGTTCAGGGACTTTCTGCTCGCGATCGCGGCAAGCGGACCAGATGCTCCGAAACCCACCGAATTCGACAAATTCTTGAGCGCCCATCCGGCGGCGAAGGCGTTCGTGGAGGCACCGAAGCCTCAACCAGTGAGTTACGCCACCCTGCCCTATTTCGGGATCAACGCCTTCAAGTTCACGAACGCCAAAGGGGCAACCACATTCGGTCGCTACCAGCTTCAGCCTGTGACGGGGGAGCAATTCCTCACTAAAGAGCAACTTGCCACGATGGGGCCCGATTATCTGACGACTGAGATTGGCGAGCGGGTTCGCCATGGTCCCATCAAGTTCAAATTGCTGGTGCAGGTGGCCGAGAAGGACGACAAGATCGACGACCCCACGATCGTGTGGCCGGATACCAGGAAGAAGGTCGAGCTGGGCACGATCACCATCACGAAGGCCGTGGCCGACAGCCAGGCAGCCGAAAAGAAGTTGCTCTTTGTCCCTGGTGTCGTGGTTCCTGGTATCGAGCCGGCCGATCCGATGATCGCTGCGCGGTCGGCAGCCTATATCGTATCCCTGTCGCGTCGGGCTCAGGCCCCATGACCGTGCAAAATAGATAGCTGGCGGCATTCTGAATTTCACTGCGCGCTTGTTCTGCCTGCCCTGAGCCTGTCGAAGGGGGCGGGCCTGCTTCTCCATTCACGCTCTTTCCGCCTTCATTACACAAGACAATTGATCACGCCGCTCGTGATCCCGCCGCTTGGATTACTCTGGAATCCTTGACGCTATAAAAGAAGCTTCTATACTTCACCTTGTACAGTCGTCCTTCGCGTCCACTTTCAGATATCCTCATGACCGAAGAATTCGAGAGACGCTTCCAGGCGATTGAAGCTCGCCTCCAAACGATCGAAGACGCCCTGAAACTCCGCCATACCGATCCCGGTCCGCTTCTGACGCGGCCCGCCATGCCTTCCCCCCAGTCGCGGCCGGCACGCCCTCATGCTCCAGCTGCCCCGTCTACACCGACGGCAACGGCAGTGTTGGGCTGGAGCAGTGTAGCCGCTCTCATCCTTGCCGCTGCATATGTAATTCGCCTCGCGATCAGCGTTGGCTGGCTGACACCTGTTCGTCAGGTGGTTCTCGCCGCCCTCTTCGGGTTCGCTCTAATCTTCATCGGATTCACATTGAGGGAGAAGCATCCCCGGTACGCAAGTTTTCTGCCCGGCGCAGGATTAGTCATCCTGTTTCTTGCAGATTACGGCAGCCATCTCTACTACACCTTGCTCTCACCGCTTCACGCCATGGTCGGGGTCGCGCTCATCTGTGCGATCGCGTTAGCCCTGGGGCGTATCTTTGAAGGTGAGTTTTATCCGCTCGTCGCGGTGGTTGGTTCCTATTCAGCTCCGATCCTCCTTTCAACCTTTCATCAAGACCCCTTGGATCTCGCGATCTACTTCTCCGCTTGGAGCCTGCTCTACTGTTGGTACGCCATCAAGGTTGGTCAACGGCGGGTGTACCTGTTGGCCGCTTATCTGGCTTTGATTGTTTTCGACAGTGCATGGAGATCCGGAACCAGCTCACACTGGCAAGGGGCAATCATTTTCCAGTTCGTTCAGTTCTTCATGTTCGCCGGCGCCACGAGCATCTTTTCCATTACCCATAACGTTCCTCTCGAGATGCCTTCGGTAAAGTCTCATCTCCCCGTGCTGATGATCTTTTATTTTTTGCAATATTCAACGCTGCAGCAGCATATGCCTGCATGGGCTCCTTGGATCGCGTGCGGCAGCTTCACCGTGCTTCTTGGAATCTATGCATTGGTACGCGTCTCCTTCCGATCGATGGCAGCAAGTCGGCTCATCATCGCAGTCTATGGGGCTGTGGTCATGACGCATGCGGTGTATCTCGAATTGCTGCCGGACCGTTCACGATTATGGATCGGTCTGGGGCTGGTCGTAGTTATGGCTATCTATGCGAGTTTGCACCCTGAACACGTCTTCAACTGGTGGCCTGTGTTTGCTGCGGCGCTAGTGATCTTTTTCATCAGCGATGGTCGCCTGCTTTTCGGGTGGGAGGCACAGGAAGTCCCCGGCCACCAGTTCCTCCTTTCACTGTATGCGACCGCATTGTATGTGGGCTATGCACTTCTTCAACGCCAACCAGAGATGGCCGCCGCTTCTCCCTGGCTGCTCTACATGGGACACGTGAACGCGATGGTCGCGGCGACGCAGATATTCCATGGACGTCTCGCCATCTCTCTCGTCTGGGGCATTTTGGCTGTTGCGACCCTTCTGCTCGCCATACGCCTGTCCAACAAGAACCTCGGCCAGTCCGCCCTCTTCGTCTTCGGTGCTTTTGGGATTAAAGTCTGGCTGTTTGACCTATCCGGTGCCGATCCGATCGTCCGGATCGGTTGTCTTCTTGTGCTTGGAGCATCACTCTACGTTGGAGGACTGCTCTACCAAAAGATGGTCGAGTTGCCCAACGCAGCCGCCAGAGATAAGACAACAGGGGCACTAGAATTTCAGAAATAAAAGCAGCGGCGCGTGGCGGGAGTCTGGTTCGTCTGGTCTGTTTGGTTTATCTGGTCTCTTTGGTTCGGCGAACCAGAAGGACAGGACACACGAGATAGACCAGCCAATCCTTCACACAGATAGACTCGCTTCGCTATTTCCCCGCGCGCTCCATTCTGCCTGACTCCTCCCCAGCAAGCCCAAATCCGAGCCTCCAAATTTCCGCAGTATGACACCACGGAACCCCACCGGTTGCTGATTGACGCTTTTACAATATGTTGTATAAGCTGGGTTCGACTTATCAAGAAGCGCACGCCGACCAATCATATTTTTAGGCAACTGGAATGTGCTGACAAAGAGGCGCAGATTCTGAATTTACGCGCGAGACTGATGGCCGAACTGGAGAAACACATTCGTGAAAAGGGGTTACCTCAGAAGAAGGCAGCTGGCCAACCTGGCGTAATACAACCTTGGAGCAGGGACCTGATGCGCGGCAAGATCAACCTGTTGAGCGTGGACTTGCTTATTACCATGTTCACCAACGCTGGCCTCAAGGTCGATGTGAAAGCCAGCCGATCCGCTGCCTGAACAAGCAAAATCGGCCCGCTCCTTTACCCCGCTCTATTACTCGAGGAGTCAGCATGGACGCTAGTTTTTGGCACCAACGGTGGCAGACCAATGAGATTCCGTTCCACGAACGCGCAGCCAATCCACTGCTCCTCAAACATTTCCCCACACTTGCGTTAGGGAAAGGCAGTCGAGTATTTGTGCCCTTGTGCGGTAAGTCGCTTGATATCGGCTGGTTGCTGTCCCGCGGCCATGCAGTTGTCGGCGCTGAACTGAGTGAACTAGCCGTGCAGCAGCTCTTCGCTGAGCTTGGCACCGAACCCAGCGTGGCGGAGATCGGTTACGCACGGCACTACCGCGGGAAGCAGATCGATATCTTTGCTGGTGATATCTTTCATGTGTCGCGCGAGATGCTTGGTCCCGTCGACGCCGTATACGACCGGGCGGCGTTAGTCGCACTCCCGGAAGAGATGCGCCCGCGCTATGCAGCGCACCTCAAGGAGATCACAGCCCATGCGCCCCAATTGCTCATCTGCTATGAGTATGACCAAGCCGTGATGCCAGGTCCTCCATTTTCAGTCAGCAGCCAGGAGGTCCATCGCCACTATGGCGAGAGTTATCGACTCACGCTGTTGGACAGTGCGGACGTGACTGGTGGATTAAAAGGCAAATGCCCGGCGAAAGAGAACGTCTGGCTGCTGAATAGACGAGCGATGCCTACCTCCTCTTAGGCACCCACGCCAAGAAAGGGAAATGGGCTCGGGAGTCCTTGCTCATTCCGGAACGGCCTTAGGAACCATTTCCCGAGCTATATACACCACATCCCCCCATCGCTCTCGCCGCTCATCGCATACCGATAGACCCGCCTGACCTAAAAACGTACAATGTCGCCGTTTCGTCTGAGCGTCCTGGTCCAAAAACGCCCGGACACACTATGATCTATGGTGATCTGTGACATCACGAATCCTCGTTCCTTCCAGATATTTCCTTGTTCTCCGCACTTTCTACCGCCACAACCAGGAGGGATTGCATGAGAACCACGAGGCAACTGTCTAACAGTCTAATGGTAGGACTCTGTGTCTTGGTCTGGTGTTTGTTCACGTTCGGGACGAGGGCAAGCAGTGCCTTGGCAGATGCCCAAGCAAATCCTAATCCCACGATGGTTGTCTCCGACCTCCCCAAAAATTGGGGCAAGAAGCTGCCGAGTGCCTCGCGATTTGCTGTATTGAGTGCCTTCGGAGATGCGGCGGTTCGAGATGACGAAACCGGGCTCGTGTGGGAAAAGACTCTGGAAACGGACGAGCTGTCCTGGGCCGATGCTCGCGCTGCCTGTGCCGATAAAGACGTGGGTGGTCGGAAAGGCTGGAGGCTCCCGTCGATTTCTGAACTGGCGAGTCTCGTAGATCCTTCCATGAGAACAGGATCCACCCTGCCCCTGGGCCATCCCTTTACCAACGTCTTGAGCGACGTATACTGGTCGGCAACGACGATGGCAGGCAATCCGAACAGCGCATGGCTCGTCTTCTTCGACACCGGCAAGGTGACCAACGCCTTTAAGACTATTACCTTCCATGTCTGGTGTGTGCGCGGTGGCACGAGTGCGGATCAGTATTGAAGGCCTGGGAGATAGGCAAGGGAGGACCATTTCGCGGCGCGTGACGGGCCGACTTATCTCGTCCCCTATTTCCTCGCACAGCAATAGACTCGATCGACGACAAAACGTAGAATAGTGTTATAGGCTTACCCCGCCAGATGAGGTCGTCGGAAGCCTGGATGCATCACCTTGATCACCGGTAACAGGTCAGTGACCCCGGGAGTACGCATGCACAAGACCCGCATCATTTGCACGATCGGCCCTGCGACAGCATCGTACGAGATACTGCAGAAGATGTACGAGGCCGGCATGAATATTGTGCGGCTGAATATGTCCCATGGCGACCACGAGTCCCACGCCAAGGTGATCCAGCACGTGAAGACCCTCAACCGGAAGGTGAAATTTCCGATCCCCATCCTCCTGGACACGCAAGGGCCGTCTATTCGCACCGGGGACCTCTCCAACGAACTTGATCTGCAGCAAGGCGCTATCGTGACCGTCACCACTCGCGGATCGATGGACGTTGAAGAGAGCTCCATCCATATCGACTATGCGGACTTGCTGGATGCAGTCAGCATCGGAGATAAGATCACCGTGGACAACGGGCTGATCAATTTCGAGGTTCTGGAGAAGCACGAGCGCCTGATGCGGTGCCGTGTTCTGGACGGCGGCCTCTTGAAGAGCAAGCGCCATGTCAATCTCCCGGGGGTCCGCGTCAATCTGCCTGCGATCACGCAAAAGGACACCAAGGATATCCTGTTCGGCCTGGAACGGGACGTGGACTTTATCGCCCTGTCTTTTGTGCGCGAGGCCGAGGACATCCGGCAACTGAAGGCCCTCATGGGCGACAAGGTCGGCAGGGTGAAGATCATCGCGAAGATCGAGGACCAGGAAGGGGTCCTGAATTTAGAGGAGATCGTCAAAGAATCGGACGGCATTATGGTCGCGCGCGGAGACTTGGGCGTGGAGATCAACCTGGAAGATCTGCCGAATGTCCAGCGCACGATCGTGCAAATGTGTGCCGAGTACGGAAAACGCGTGATCGTGGCAACCCATCTGCTCGAATCCATGATCCACAACCCGCACCCCACCCGTGCCGAGGTTACCGACGTCGCCAACGCGATCTATGAAGAAGTCGATGCCGTCATGCTGTCCGGGGAAACCACGGTGGGGAAGTATCCGGTCAGGTGCGTTGAATACCTGCGCAAGATCGCGCTCAAATCCGAGACGATCCCGGGACTGCAGCTCGCCAAACGATTGCGCAACGCGGGCAACAAACAGCAATTGGCGGCGGCGGCCGTTCAGCTCGCCGAAGGTGTCAAGGCCAAGGGAATCGTCGTGATTACCAGACGGGGACTCATGGCTGATCTCGTCGCGAACTGCCGTCCGTTCTATACGAACATCTACGCCTTTACCAACATGAGCCAACCGCGACGGACCATGATGCTCAATCGCGGTGTCTTTCCGTTCAAGATCGATTTCAGTTCGGAGCCTGAGAAGACGCTGCAAACGGCCTTCCGAATCCTGAGGGACCGTGAACGGTTTCAGACGGGTGACAAGCTCGTGATCATCTCGGACGTCCTGGCCCAGCAACGGGTCGATTCGATTCAGATTCGTGACATCCCCTTGGATACGATCCCGCCAGAAGTATCCGACGAGGCAAGCTGAGCCGATCCACTCCCGAGAACATTCGAAAGGTGGCCGGTCGTGGGGAGCATTCCTACGGCGCCTAGAAGGCCGGCTTGTTACCCGCCTCCCGACCCTCCCCGCTCATTCGGACACTGCGCTAGCGACGAAGCAGTCCGCAGATCGAGATTCGATATTCACAGGGGCGAACGGGGGTGAGCGAGACCTTTCCGACCCGGCTGAGACGGTCCACTGACATAAATACCTGTCCCCAGCCGATCCCCGTCAGCGTGCTGAGGCCTTCCAGGGATTGTGCTCCTTTCTTCTTGAGCACACCGAGCATTCTTCGATCGACCGTTTGTTGAGTGGTGGGCTGCTGGCTGTGAGTTCTCATGGTCCCCTCCGTGGATGCAGAAAGGTGAGAAGCCTTGTGGTGGGTACGTATGTACTTGCATGTAAGTATGCATGCATATTTCCTCCTTGCAACGAATTCGTAAAATTCTGCACAAGACAAAGAATGGGGTCAGACCCTGCGTCCGATAGGCGGCGTGTGGCGGAGCTGGCTTATTGAGCAAGCGGAATTGTCAGAAGCACTCCTCCCATTACGTCCTGCAGCTTGAAGTTAGTCTTGGGACTGTTTGGGTGCGCATTATGACAACCGATACAGGTTTGAGACACTGCTCTGTCTGGGTAGAGTGCTTGAAAAGAACGAACCCTGCCTTCGGTGACCACGCCTGTATGGGGACGACTGGGATCGACCAGGATCTCAGTAAGCCCCGTCCGCTCGAACTCAGTGGTTGGGCAATTCTTTTTGTTGATTGCCCAAGCTAATTAGTCTGAATTGCACCCCATTGGGCTCTTGAGCCGCGAGCCGTCCAGCTTCGATCAAGAATTGCGCTGGTAAAGGCAGCTTCCAGTTCTCGCGCCAGTTTTCCGCAGCGGTGACAATGCCGCGCATCTGCATCCGTTCGACGATTTCAACCGTGTAAATTGTCCGGTCTGCCTGAATCACACTGTGCACATAGTTAGCGACCCTTTCGGCGGATATACACTCGATCGGATCTACTTCCTTGCTTGACGCAGTCAGAACCCACTGACCAACGAGGCAGGTTAAAATTGTTCCAGCCGCCAGTCCTGCCCCGAAGCTTCTTATATTCATGATGCCCTCTCCATTTCTCATTAGCCCATAATGATAAATTTCCTGGATCCAGACAGCACCCCTACTCAAAGTTTATGGGCCATTGCTTGAATGAATAAAAAGCATACATCCTACGACCCGTTGAATCGAGATGCGGCACAAACCTGTAATCAACCGGTGCGATGCGCCGTCTAAGGAGTGAAGTTTATATACTCCTCATATGGATCGGCGGCGTTTTTCTCACCGCGGCTTACAATCCACACACTCGCTCGCTGGTCGGTGAGAGTGCTTGCCAGATTTTGGTATAGGCGCACGTGATAGTTGTATTTTCCTAGTTGGCCGAAACAGAGACTGGCGAAAGAGTTTGGATCGATGACAGCCCAAAGCGCAGTTTGCTCTTCTGTCGCGAATCCAGTCCTGCATGAGATTCGGTTCATCGTTGATGCCGGGAAACTGACAACAATGGGCTGAGTCCCTTTGTTGTGCCACCGTACTTCATCGCCCCGGCCGGCAAGAATGTACCGGGGTGCCACGTCATGTGCAACATCCACACTGTGGATCTTGCCTTCTTCCTTAGGATGAGAGACAGAACTGC
This sequence comes from Nitrospiraceae bacterium, assembly GCA_035623075.1. NCBI lineage: Bacteria > Pseudomonadati > Nitrospirota > Nitrospiria > Nitrospirales > Nitrospiraceae > Nitrospiraceae bacterium. Next base: position 11,408 of record DASPUC010000010.1, read on the forward strand.
ATCCCATCGTGACTAAAAGTTCGAGCGCGATACACAGGAGACCATGAGCGGCGCAGAGCCGTTTCGCAGTATGTTCTAGTTCTCGTTCCTCTTGTATCGGCCAGGGAAACTGGATCAAGAGACCAGTCATTGAATGTCTCATGTTATTTCCGAGGGATGGCGGTTGCGGTCAGGGCTAGATTGAGTTGCTGATAGAGTTCTTCCAACCCAATCTGGTGCGCTTTGGTTTGTTGTTGAAGTGTTGTCGCGAGGGCAATGGAGTATTTGTACCCTCTCCGCTTCTTCATCATGTTGGTGTCCGATACGAGGACGTCTGCACTTTTGATGTTCGTGTGCCCCCTCATGACGTTCGCCACTGCTCCAACTGTCACAATCAACCAGGCTTTCTTTGAGGCCTCGGCTGAAAATATCGGGTTCTCGGATATCAATATAAAACTCAATGCTCCATGGTCTGAGCTGGGGAGGCACTGAGTACGCGTATCATGAGCGAGAGCATTGATGAACTTTTCGATTTGTCGGCACAGGCCGGCAGTCTCAACCGATTCATCAGCTGGAAGAGGCGCGGCACTTAACACAAGAGCGATAAGTAGGACGGAAGTGAAGAGAAGTTTGGTTCCAGCCTCATAGAACCGAATTACCGCATCACGCAGCGTTCTTGCCATGGTTGCCCGCTTAACAATGATGAATCCCCAATACACTAAGGACAGCGCGTTGAGAGTCTACGGCAACGCTGGGCTAAAGCAAAGGGGTCCGGTTCCCACTTTAGACTTCCTCGAACCCGACTCAATTCGAAAGAAGAATCTGTCTGAGACAACGATTGCGGTATACTTATCAGGAGAGATTGGTGTTAAGTCGACTGAACAAAGGTTCTTGCTTTGATGAACGGTGGCTCACGGAGACAGAGAACGCAACATCGTCGAACCTATCGTGGCTGCCTGCTTTGCCTTGTTTCGGTCATGATTTTATTGAGCAGCGTGGCTAGACTGAATTCTCCGGACTCCACCTGGGCAGCAGTCTATCAATGTCGAGAAGAAGCAGGGAAAACTGTGCTGACGAATAGACCGCTACAACTCAATAACTGTCGTGTTCTCACAGAGGACCCTGCTTCGGACTCCGCGTCATCTGCAGCTATGGCGACACCCCAGGATTCAGGACCGGCTATGAACTCCGATGTTCCTTCAGCACCCCCATATGTTCCACCTACGCCACTGAGTCGCCAAGGTGATCCTCAGGCATCGGCGATTGGTTCGGCACCGGCGCCAAATCCCGGCGTGTCGGTTCCACCACCATCGCCACAACCCTGTTCTCACGGATGGAATCCCCTCAATCCGCTGAGCGCTCCCCCTTGTACTCAATCAGGTCAGTCCGGCACGAACTCACCGGGAACAGCCTTAACCCCGTCTCAGTAGTCCTGTTGCTGCCTAGGTTATTTGACCGGAGATCGCTTGTTAGTAACGTCTTCGGCTTAAGCGGACGACAGGCAGGTGAATAAAACTGCGTCAGAACTCACCTCGCGGCACGTAGTGGGCCGATTCCTGCCTCACTATCACGATGCTGCGGAGGATGGTAACTCCATAGGCTGAACTGAGAACAGGAGATAGGCGATGAACACCCTACCCTCTATTCTGAGGAAAAGAACGACGACTTTTCTGGTCCGAGGCCGAGGGAGAATTGAAGGGCGCCGCCTTAGGCCCAAGCAACCTGTCGTCGTTCCATGGCCTTCGCCACAGAAGCCTTCAGTTTTTCCGCTTCGATTGGCTTGACCAAGTAATCCGCCACGCCTCGCCGCATGAAAGATACGGCCATGTCGGTATCTGGGTAGGCCGTGAGGACAATGATTGGAACATGGGGGTACTCTCTCTGAAAATAGTTGATGGCTTCGACGCCATTGATTTTTGGCATCCGGATATCACAAATCACAGTATCCAACACCAATGGATTCTCCCCCGCATTGATTGCTTCAATGGCCTTCTCCCCATTATCCGCCTCCACGACGTCATATCCGGCCTTTTCTAGGGTCATCCGGATCAAGGTCCTGACGATGGGTTCATCATCGACCACGAGCACCCGCCCGTTACCAGTTAACGCGCCAAACAGTAGATCTGAATTGTACTCAGTCATGGCGTACTCCTTTTTGTGAAAGTGCATTGAACTGCCGCCGCTACTGCGTCAACGCAACGTCTATGCCAGTTGAAGAAGGACTCTGGCAGAGGCAGTTACAGCAGAACATGGCAATTATTCAGGGACCTTGATTGCCTCCGAGTTGAGACGATTCCCACACCTTACGTGATGGAGCGACCTCGGAGGCATCTAAACCAATGCTCTCTGGATGTAATTCGATTCACTGGAGAGCAGAGAACTATGTCGGGATCCATTTCCCGGCGCGAGGCGGGGGAGGCCCTCTTTCTTTCAGGGAACTGTCGGCTACGATAATCGCTAGTCAACGACCTATTGGTTGAGACGTGAAAACGCATACCGGAGCGGATCCGGCGATACCTTCATCAAGCCCTCAAACGGACTGTCCATCTCCAGGATCAGAAAAATCGCGCTCGCGACGGAAAGCGTACAGACGAAGAACACCACGATGACAGTCGCGTTTTTCGGCGCAAATAATCCAAAACTCGTGAAGATGATGGTGAGCCAAAAGATCAGAATGGTAAGAAACGGCACTGGAATGGACGCGGTGATGCTGCTGGCTATCATCCAACGGGAATCCAGAATCGCCTCACCGAGATTCACGGCACGAGATTGGAGCCAGCGCTGGTGATCATTCTGCGGCGAGAGGCCTCGGATTCGATCAACAAGCCCTTCAGCCCCGCGCGTTGTATCTGGTTCATCCAGCCTTACAGCTCGAGAGGACTGCTCGGACCAGCTTAATTCCAACCGATGCTGTATGGCGCCGTGCAACGCTTGCCGGATTTCTTTGGTCTCGGGTCCGTAGCGAGCCAGTGTCCGGTCGAGCGCGAGAACATCCGCGGCGGTGTGCTTGACCGCTTTGGCTACGTCGTCGAAGGAACTCTTCGCAGAGGCTGTTACCAAGCCTAAAACGAGGGCGGTCATCGTGGCGATAAGCCCGATGCCGAGCTTTACCGTGTCTTTGGACTCGCTGCTGAGATGATGCTCCGGCAAGGCGGCGCGTAGCCAGATCCCCGCCAGCGCGCCACCGAACGTGCATGCAAAGACGAGCGTACCGATTGAGATGGAATTCATCCTGTTTGCCCTGCTCCTTTCCTCGCTACTTCAACATTCTGCACCGCGGCAAGCATACGCCGTTGGACCTAACAAATCGAGGTACCAACTCAATGGACAATAGTGGAGCAGGGATCAGATCTTGTCATCCAACAGCCTGAGGCAGGTGGGGATTCCGCGCTTCGATAGTCCTCGGTCCATTCCAAGTCAGTGCCATCGAACATACGCCACCAATTCTACTCCCCACACCTTTCATACGCAGCAATAGACCAGACTGATTCAAAAACGTAGAATGTCCCGGTTTCTGTTGTGACTAGAGGAGGGATGATGCGTACCGTGCGGGTGCCGGTGATCCTAGTTGCCGTCTTCACCACAGCGAGCGTTGGAGGTTGTATCGGATCCGGCAAGGTTGCACAGATCTTTACGGACTACACCGACAAGCCGGTTACTGTGCGTGCATCTGGCGGCCTTAATTTTTCCGTTCCATTCGATGTGACGCAGAGAAGCACGTTGATCATCAACGTCAGTCTGCAGGGAGTCGCGAGTTCCGAACGCGAATGGGGCGTCAACTGTTCAGGCTCTACTGTCACGTGCGAACCGTTCTCGTTCGTCAAGCATTTTAGTCCCGACAAGCGAGACGTTCTCAGCTTCACCATGGTGGCTCGGGACGTTCCACAAGGACAGGGCACGGTGAACCTGTTTGTCTTCGCCGAGTGCGCAGTAGCCTGCAGTGGCGCCGAGGAGTTGATCGTCCAAAAGCTGACTGCGGTTATCGAAACGGCGGAGCACTAAAAAGCCGGTATCACGGACCAGGTCTTAGCCTGTGGCGCGCAGCCGGCCTCTTCGGTCGGTCTGGTTCGGTGGACCGGACAGACCACATAGACCCGTGCACCAGATGGACTGCCTTGGAGTTGCGCCTCTCTCACAAGACGCCAAACTAAGCCACCCTCAAAAGGTTTGAATACTCTCTATTGTCCGGCTCAGTCGAGCATGCCGTTCTGGCACCCTTCAAGGCATGGGTGCCGTGGGTGATTGTCCCACCTGCGCGCAACGCCGCAGCCGCTTACACGGTCTCGGCGATTTCCGGATCCGACGCGCCCAACTCTTTCGCCCTGCCCACATGGAGCTCGATGCAATAGGGACATTGGATCGTCAGCGCGACTTGAATCTCTTCGGTAGTATCTTAAGATTGCAATGTTTGTCTTGCTGGCGGCCTTGACAGAGCAGGCAGCCAGCCGATCTCGCACTTTTAGGACACGACCACCTCCTGCGAAAGCTTTGCTCCCAGAACCTCTATTTTTTCTATAGAAGGCGCCACGGCCAACAGATTTGGGGCGTTGGCCATGAGTGCTTTGGCAATGGGCCCGTTGAAGTGAGCTTGCCTTCCTGACTCATCGTGAAACACATCGAATACGCCGAACGTGGATGGGCCCAGGCGCAGCGCGAACCACAGCGGGGTGGTCGTTTCCTGATTTGCCATTTCAAGACCTTGTTTTAGGAAGGCGGCGGTCTCTTTTTCCTTCCCCGGTTTCGCTTCAAGTCGCACAAAGAATCCAAGTGACAGCATTTTCAATTCTCCTTTCTAAATGGCTATCTCCATTGTTCAATTTGAGATAATGATTGTACTCAACTGATACGAGATGTGGTTCACGCTACGGAGGGCTTCTGCCGCATGGAAGCGGAGAAAGCATTCTCCAAAACCTGTGGAAGGTTGACCGGTTTCTCAAGGGGGCTCCTTCAGATTCCCTTCAGGGCATGGGTGCCATGGGTGATCGCCCCGCCGGCGCGCAAGGCCGCCGCGGCCAAGACGGCTTCGGCGACCTCCGGTTCCGACGCTCCCGCGTCTCTCGCTCTTCCCGCATGGAGTTCGATGCAGTAGGGGCACTGGATCGTCAGCGCAACAGCCACGGCGATCAGTTCCTTATACTTTTTCGGAATCGCGCCGTCCGCCCAGGATGCCTTGTCGAAGGCCCAAAACGCTTTCGTCGCCTCTGGCGCATGAGCCTCCAAATTCTTCAACTTGACAAGATTCTTCATGTCGTACATAACCGCCTCCTCGTGATGGTTGAATGCGACTCGTCACGCCATTGCTTATGGATGCTTCACGCGCGAGTGCCAATCACTTCTAGATATTCAGCGAAAACCGTCGTACAGTCCGTTCCGGCTCGATTGTGAGATGACCAGAGCGCTTCGAGTTCCTTTCGAAGACCCTCACGGCCGTCGATGTCGAGAGACGCAAATGCCTGATTAGTTGGTCCATAGTAGAGACGGAAATGTTCCGCTACCTCTGCCGGAGGAAAGGGATAACTGAACGTATAGTGCCGCCTGATCAGACTGAGATCCGACAGTCCCTTGCCGAGTCGTTCACGAACCGTAGCCTCATCGCCCCACAAAACCGGCGACGGCATCCCGGATGGCGCAATGAAGGTCGACACCGTCTTGAACATCTGACCGACGAAACCTTGTGGAGTCCAATTGGCCATGGCAATGGTCCCCCCCGGCTCACACACTCGCAGCAATTCCTTCGCTACAAGTTCAGGCCTCGGGGCGAACATCGCCCCGATCAAGCTCGTCACCACGTCGAAGCTTGCATCCTCGAAGGGAAGTGCCTCTGCATCGGCTTCTTCGAATCGAGCCCGGAGACCCTCTGCTTGCGTACGCGCCCGTGCCCGCTCGATCAAATTGCTGGCGATGTCCACCCCGGTCACCGCCAGACCATCTTTCGCGGCCATTAACGCCACCTGACCGGAGCCACAACCCACGTCCAACAATCGGCACCCGGGCACGATATTGAGGCGCTCGTAAAAATCCCGCGCACTGCCTTCCAAATAGCGCGAGAATCGATCGTAGTCCCCGGCCATCCAGATCCTTTTGAGCCGAGCCTTCAGACTCTCCACTTCTGGTGATAGTGCACTTGTCGACATGCTGCCCTCTTTTGTTGGTTGATTCGATCGACGAACCGTATAAAAACTTGTCGCAACTATAAGTCGATTATTCGCAGCTGTTCTTATCCGGGAGTCTGGTTCTCTTGACCGAGGCGTGCTAGGCTGCGGTTTACTTGATTGGACGTCCGGCACAGTTTGCCGACAGGCCGTCATTACAACGTGGAGTTCCCATGGATGTCCTGTCCGAAGTCCTCAAGGCCGTCAAGCTCGATGGAGCTATGTTTTTCAACGCGGAGTTCTCCGCGCCCTGGTGCTTCCGATCGCCCGCTTCTCGCACCCTGGCTCCCTACCTTTCATCGGACTTCAGACATGTAATCATCTATCACCTGCTAACAGAGGGCCGCGGCTATGCGCAGGTCGAGGGAGATGACCGGCCGGTTTCTCTGAATGCAGGGGACATCGTCATCTTTCCACACGGCGATCCACACATCATGAGAAACGGTTGGTCCGTCGAACCGGTGGACAACGAAGAAGAGGTGCAACGAATTCTCTCGCAGGGCCTCAAGGTCTCCCGCCTGGGCGGCGGTGGAGAGATCACCAAGTTTATCTGTGGCTACATGGCCTGCGACCCGCAACTGAGCGAGGTTTTCCTTGGGGGGCTGCCACCCGTTATGAAAGTGAACATCCGGAACGATGCCTCAGGCCAATGGCTGGAAAACTCGCTACGCTATTCGGTGGATAATGCAGATGCGTCTATTCCCGGCGGGGAAACCGTGCTCGCCAAGTTGTCCGAAGTCTTATTCGTCGAAACACTGCGACGCTATATCGCGCTGCTTCCCCATGAACAAACCGGATGGCTCGCCGGTGTCCGCGACCCGGAAGTTGGAAAGGCTTTGGCCCTGCTGCATCGCAAGCCAGGCGATCCTTGGACGATCGCGTCACTCGCGAGCGAGGTAGGCATTTCGCGCTCGGTACTGGCTGAGCGTTTTCGGCGCTATCTCTCGGAGGCCCCTATTGCCTACTTGACACGCTGGCGGCTTCAGCTCGGCGCACAAATGCTTGCATCGACAAACAATAGCGTCTTGCAAATTGCTGCGGAGGTTGGCTACGAATCGGAGCCATCCTTTAACCGTGCTTTCAAGCGTGAGTTCGGTCTCCCCCCAGCGCGATTCCGAAGCCAATCGAAATCGGCTCGCAACAGCGCCGCCCGCCAGGCACCGGAAAAGGGACACCACAACACAAAACGATGAAGGAAGGAATAAGTCCGATTGCTGAACTCTTGCAATCAAGATTTCAAGTCTCAGGGCATCCTGCTCATCAGCACCATCTGGCACGAGTAGTTTTGAGCTGCGGCCAGGAAGCGTTGCGGATGATTTCCTGATAATAGGTTTCGAGCATCGCGGCTCGGGCTGGTTCGACAATCACCAACTGTCGTTGGTCGAAGGTGTTAGCGCAATAAAGATAGGACAGCTGTTCCGAGGTTCCGAGTTCGACATGAAATTGGCGGCCGCCCTGTTCTTGTCGTGTCGTTTCCTTCGAAATCTCCTTTCCTTTCAGCCCTTGCCAAACTCCCTGAGCTGAGGGGCAATGGTTTTCGTAGAGTGGCGTGTCAGGATCGGTTGACGCAGGTTTCGAATTCGCCCGATCAAATGGCGCGCCTTCGTCCGGTTCCGGCAGCTCATTCCACGCGATGCCATTCCCCTGTCCTTTGGTCAGGACATAAAATGGACCGTCGTCCGCCACGTCCTCAATCACTGAGTAGCGAATTGGCTCCGGCTTCTCCAATAGACGAAGACCGCGCGCCGCGAAGGCTCGTTGCAATGGTATGCGCCGCGCGAGCTGCCTGGTCTTCTCGAAAACACACATATGGCCGTTCGCCGCTAGGGCCCCCGCAAGCCGATCAAGTCGCACGCCAATTCCCGTTCGCTGTTCGAACTCCGATTGTTCCCGAGCCTCACGCGCACGCTCAAAAGTCTGCCAGCTCTGACTGGGAATTCCAGGATCCTGTTCAGCTTGGACAATCGCATGGGTCGCAACGATGAGATCATACAATCCGGAAAGAGATTCACACTCTATATCGATGCACTCGAAGCGGACATTCGTCAGATTCAGCTTATGTGCTTGCTCATTCGCCATAGTCATTGAGCGGTGGGAGCGGTCGATACCGAGAAATTGTTTGTTGGGAAATTGCCTGGCGTAGAACGTGGTCAGAATGCCGACGCCGCAGCCGAAGTCCAGAATGGTCTTGGCCTCTTTGACATGTGCGGCCACGCGTGAACTGATTTCGCGGTAATACTCGTAGCGTTGGCTGTAGAGGACCGGCAAGATACGCGGATCGGCAGTCAGGTCATAGAAGGCGATTTCATCCTGACAATCTCCTGCCCGCTTTCGCTCGACCTGCTGGTTGAGACGATTCAGATCCGCTGAAGAAAGGTTCTCCCGTTGCCACCCGAAGTACTCTGCATCAGATGTGAAATGCTTGAGGCCCCACCAAGAAAGGTGATCGTGAAGTGTCCTTCGTATCCCGTCGTTCGATTCACGAGGCACACTTCACCCCTCACGAATCCGCCTCACGGCCTTTTCAGCATGATCGCGTCAAAGTAGGTCTCAGGAACCGGATGGGGTAAGCGCAACTGTCCCGTCCCAAACGCGACATACTTTTCACAAGTCAATTGCTCCAGGCCGATCGGTCCTTTCGCATGGATACGTGACGTGCTAAGCCCGATGTCGGTGCCAGCCCCATAACTGTCCCCGGCGTTGAGGCGCGAGGAAGCGTTGACCAGCACGGCGCTTGCATCAACTTCGCGCGTGAATCGCATGGCTGAGTCATAGCGCGCCGTGGCAATGACCGCGGTCAGACAGGGCCCGTGCTCGGCAATGTGGGCCATGGCCTCCTCCATGTTGACGACCATCTTGACCGCCAACACCGGTGCCTGGAACTGCTTGTCCCAATCCTCGTCCGCTGCCGGCGTAATAGAGGTATGTCCGCTGATCGGCATTTGTCCCATGAGAGCCACGGTCTTCGAACAGCCCCGCACCTGAACTTTGAATTCGACGAGCAGACGATTGATCAGCGCCGGCAGGAATTGCCGGGCAATTACCTGTTGCACAAGCAACGTGTCGAGCGAATTCGCCGCCTCGGCCCATTGCACCTTGGAATTCACAACTAGGTTTTGGACCATGGGTAAGTCGGCCTCCGCATCCACATAGAGGTGCGTGAGTCCTCCATCGTGGCAGAGCACCGGCATCTTGGCCTGTTCGAGCACCGCCTTGCGTAGCCCCGGCCCGCCTCGTGGAATGATCGCATCGAGACTCTTGCCGGCTCGAATCAGTTCGACCGCTACCTCTTTCTCCGGACGCTCCACCAGAATCCACGCTCCCGGTGGGACACCGGCCTGTCCCGCTGCTTCTCGAATCCCGGCACCGATGACTTGATGGGTTTGTCCCCACTCAGGCGCCCCGCGAAAGACACAGACGTTCCCCGCTTTGAGACAGAGGGCGATGGTTTCCACCGTAACGAGGGGTTTCATTTCGGAAACTACCCCAATCACCCCGATCGGCACACGGACCCGACTTACTTGTAGTCCGTCAGGCTGCTCCCACCGTTTCGTCACCGCTCCCACCGGATCCGGCAGATCGGCAATAGCACGGAGCCGCTCGGCCATTTCCTTAATATCGTCCGCCGTCACCCGGACACGGGCGACGGCTGTCTTCATCCGATCCTTGTTCGCCTCCCCAGCAAAGGACTTCCCTACAGCCTCGACATCCTGTTCATTCGCCGCGACAATTTTCTCCTTGTCCGTCTCAATTCGATCTGCCATTTGCCGCAGAGCCTTTTCTTTGACCGGGCCTGACAGCATCGCGATCTGCCTCGTGACAGTTCTCACCTGTTTCAATAACTTATCCATATATAATTTAACTGGAACTTCAGGCATCAGAACCTCGCTAGACAGATAAAACTCAACGTAAATTCTTCGCGCACCTAATCTCTTCTTGCCGAATGACTTGGCGACTATAACACGCGATTTTTCTGCCAGTAAAGCGCCCTCCTGTTCATTCGTAAGCGACTTGTTTTCTCCTGCGCCGCTCTTCTTGACCCGCTAAACTCCAACCAAGCCATCCCCACAGAACCGCGATCGGCACGAGCATCCAGGCCAGCTGAGTGGTCGTGGCCCCGATTGCTTTCACGCCGTTGACGATCCAGCCTGTGGCAGCATCGCCGCCGCGTGCAATTGCCGTATCGATGAAGTTTTTGGCTTTGTATTTTTCCTCGCGGCTGACGACCGTAAACAGCACTTCGCGCGCCGGTTTTGAGATGGCGTATTCCCCTACACGACGCACGACCGTGAACAGAATGAACACCACCAGAACGGGCATGAGCCCGATTGCGCCGAATCCGATCACGCTGACGATTGGAAGAAATACGAGCGCCGCCCCTAGCCCGAGTGCACTAACCATGCGGCCCGTCACGAACGCCTGCGTAATGAAGGCGATGACGTTGACCGCGAGATCGATGATGGCGAAGAGGCGAGTTCGCGCTTCCGGTGTCGGGATCTGCAGGCCGACGAGCTTCGCCTGTTCCAGATAGACAAACGTCGCCGTCGTCGTCAGACAAAACAAATACAGACAGATTCCCAGGAGATAGGGTGACGTAAGCGCCAGACGAACACCGCCCCAGATGCTTCCTCCGATCGGCTCACCCCTTTGTCCCACCGGAGCTATGCGATGTTGTCGCGACCATCGTTCCAGATGATGGATACAGGTACAGCAGGCAATGAGAAATCCTACTGAGATCAGCATCAGTGACGCAACCGGGACGACAAATGTCAGCCCTGCCGTCAGGAGAGGACCTGTCATGGCACCGGTGCTTCCACCTGCCGCAATGACGGCGAACAGTCGTGCGCCCTGTTCCGGTGTAAATAGATCCGCCATAAAGCTCCAGAACACCGACACGACAAAGAGGTTGAATACCGAGAGCCACACGAAAAATACGCGCGCCGTCCATTCGGGCGTGACATGGCTCATCATCATGGCAAAGAAGCCGATCAGGTTGGCCGCGAAGAACAGGTACACCGCGAGCAATAGCCGATGCCGCGGCACCCGGGCGGAGAGGTACCCAAACAGCGGCGTGACTGCGAGCAGCGTGACGAACGTACCGGTGAACATCCAGGGCAAGTGTTGCACCCCTCCTTCTATCGCCATCTCATCGCGCACCGGCCGCAGGATGTAATAGCCGCACAGAAGGAAAAAGAAATAGAGGAAGGCCCATGCCAGTGGGACGACTTCTTCCGACTTGGCATTCGTCAACGACTGGAAGGATTCCCGCAAGGTGGTCATACGGCGGCATCCTGCCGCGGTACACTTTCCCGCGCAAGGGGAAAATTTGCTACAATGCCGCGGCGGAGGGACCTGTGACACCGGATGACGCGCGCGCCCACTACAACTATCTGATGACACTGTGCATCAGGCGCGAGGAGGCCTTCGGGCCCATGGCGCTGGCGTTCCTTCGCGAGCCTCGATTTGAGCAACTCGGTCTGACGAAGGAAGAGCAATTCAATCTCTATATGGCGACGGCGGAGGCCTTCGCCCCAGAGCCAAAACGGTACACGGCAAAACTGGAATGTCTGCAGAAGGCTCAGGCCCTGCTTCCCCACACTCGGTTTTTTGATCTAGGGCTCGCCCGTCAGCTCCAACACGATATTCAGAAGACGACCGCCGACCTGGACATCTATACCCAGGCGATGAAGGTGGCACGGCCCCACGATCTCACCGTGCAGCGACTCATCGTGGAAACCGAGGTGCCGGAGTACTTTCTCGACCTCGCGCAAAAACGAGCCGCCGCCTACTACCAGAGCAAGTATCATCTTCCCTCCGAATCGAAGACCGCGCAACACTTCGGTGGTCCACCCAAGAAGTTCGAGCCGGACAATCCGACCATTCAAAAGGAATTTCCTGGCGCCTGCGCTCCTTTCATGGCTGCACGGACCAATGCTTTTCATCTCCTGCTGCCGTTCGATTTGAAAATCAGCCGCACGCCGGAGGATCCCCTTGATGCCGGCGTGCGTATTTTCTACGCCAAGCCCGGGTACTCGTATCCGCTGCGGTACGAAATGGGCAAGCTCTGCGGCTACCACGACGGCCAGGTGCTCGACATCGCGTTGGACGATCCAAACCTCTTCTTCGTCTCCGTGTCCGAAATCAAAGAACCGGCTTTCCGCTATATTCCACCAGATCGCGCGCCGGACGTCCCCGATGAATTGGCTTACCCGATTTCCGTATTAAACATGGTCGGCTCACTGGGTCCCTTCATTCAGGTCAGTTGCAAATTCAAAGTCTGGTTCGACGCATCGGTCGTCTCACTGCTGATCCAAGGGGCACCGGACCTGGCGGAATACGGCCTGCAAGGAGCGTCGGGCCTGATGACTCGCACCTATGCCTCCGACCGCGTCGAAGCCTATGCGGAATCGTTCCGGCAACCCTGGCAAGAAGGGTTGAGCTACAACTTTGTGAATCTCCATCTCGGATTATTGCCGGACAAGCAGACGGCGCTCATCCCGTTTAACACGCCGATCTTTACGATCTATCCGGTGTTGAGCCGGCATGCCCACAACTTCGAGGAGAAGCCGGCGTGATCGACTTGCGCAGCGATACGGTCACCAAGCCGTCCGATGCGATGCGCAAGGCCATGGCGCGTGCCGAGGTCGGCGATGATGTCTATGGAGAAGATCCCACCGTGAATCGACTCCAGGACATGGCCGCGGCCATGCTGGGGAAAAAAGCGGCGCTCTTCGTCCCATCTGGCACGATGGCGAATCAACTCTCGATCCGGATTCAAACGCAACCGGGCCAGGAAGTGATCGTGGAGAGTAAGAGCCACATCGTGCGCTATGAACAGGGCGCCGCTGGGGCGCTTTCCGGCGTGCAGCTCCACTGGGTGACCGGCGAGCGTGGCATCATGACGGCGGAGCAGATCGAAGCAGCGATCCGCCCGAAAGACCCCTATTCCATCAGGACGGCCCTGATTTGTTTGGAGAACACGCACAACGCCGGCGGAGGTACGATTTACCCGCTCTCGACGATCGAACGGATTCGCGAGGTCGCCCTCCGCCACGGCATCCCCATGCACCTGGATGGGGCGCGGTTATTTAACGCCATTGCGGCCACGACATTGCCGCCGACGTCCTACGCCCAGAACTTTGAGACAGTGTCGCTCTGCCTTTCCAAGGGACTCGGTGCGCCGGTCGGTTCGCTGATCCTCACAAACGATTCAACATTAATCGAGAGAGCCAGACGGTTTCGCCGCATGTATGGCGGAGGGATGAGGCAGGCCGGGATTCTGGCTGCGGCGGGAATTTATGCTCTTGAGCATAACATCGGCCGCTTGAAGGAAGATCATGACAATGCGAAGCGGCTGGCCCGGAAACTTCAGCAGATCCCGTCCATCTCCGTCAATCTGCAACACGTGGACACCAACATCGTGATTTTCGACGTCGTCAATCACCGCCACTCTCCCACCGCGCTCGTCACAGCCCTCAAACAGGAAGGGGTCTTGATCAATGCGATCGGAGGCAATAGTTTTCGCGCCGTCACCCATCTCGACGTTTCCGCTAAACAGATCGATGAGGCGGCTGAAATCTTCGTACGGGTCTTGGGGAGCTGAGCGACGCGCGCATTGACACCTTCTTCCCCCGAAATCTAGAATGCAGACGTGTGGATCGCCTGATGCCGTTACACGTGGTGTCGTTCGCGCAAATCAGCCGGATACTGGAGATTACCGATTCGCTCGGGCTCAGCCGTGAATGGGTGGAAATTCCACTGTCTACGGAAAGTCCTGGATCGGTGCGGCGTCTGGGCAACGGCAAACTCGAAATTGTCGTCGACGCCGATCAGCCCTTCGAAGAGTGGTTGAGCTCATTGTCACAACACATTCACCTAATCCAGAACGTCTAAATGGACACGAACAACTCCGGTACGCTGCCGACACGGGAAGAACTCAACGCAGAACTCCTCGAAATTCCGGCACCGCCCGAGCAACCTGAGGCAGTTAACGAACCGGCCTATGAGGATGTGGTTGCCGTCGCCTTTCGACATGTTCGTGGGAGGCGAGGCGGTGACCTCGTCAGCGTGATTCTCGTCGGTTCGGGAGCACGACGCGCGGTGACCGCCCACAGTGATGTCGACCTGATCGCGCTCGTGAAGGGACAGGCCGAGGGACATGAAATCGTCCGTATCGCGGATCGTCTTGTCGACATCAGATATCGAGGGCATAAGGAGGTTGAAGAAGAGCTCCCCTATTCCCCTCGCCTCCCCCCGCTCCTGAGGAAAGGGCGCATCCTTTATGATCACGACGGGATCGGCGCCAACCTGATCGAACGGGCAAACCAGCGATTCCGTCAAGGCCCCCCGCCCGCAAGTATGAATGAGCAGATACGGATGAAGGCGGGCTGTCTCCATTGGCTTGGCAAAGCTCAAGACGTCGCCGATAAGCCATCTACCGCGAACTATCTCCTGATGTTGTTCTTTGACGATTTCGTGAACGCGTTTTTCCGGCTGCGCGGCCTATGGCTGACGGCACCCATCGATGTCCCCCGGTTCATCACGTCCCGCGATGCCGTCCTTGGAGATTTAGCCGGACGCTTCTTGGCCGCCTCGACGCTGGCGGAACGGTTGAACTGTGCTCGCGATCTCGTACCACTCCTGTTCAAGGATGTTCCCAATCCGGCTCGGATCGATTGAGCCGACTTCGACGTTATGACTACCGTTTCACCGGCCGCATCGAAAAATGTCGTTGCCCACAATCCAATCCGCCAGTAGAATGAGGCTGGGATGCCAACAACACCACGTATCGATATCCCTCCGGCGCGAGAGACGCTGCCACCGGTGGAACCTTGCACTCTGGTTATTTTCGGCGGGTCCGGTGATCTGGCGCGTCGACGGCTAATTCCCGCACTTTATAATTTGCTGCTGGATGGATTGCTGCCGTCCAATTTTGCGGTCCTGGGCTTGGGCCGTAAACCGATGTCCGATGAGGAGTTTCGCGGAATCGCCTGCGAAGGGGTCAAGGCCCACTCACGCCAAGCGCTGGTTGAAACCACTTGGACTCAGTTTGCCGCTCATCTGTTTTACATCGCCGGCGACAACGACGACCCCAACACCTTTGCCACCCTGAAATCCAAAGCGGAATCAGTCGAACAGCAATTTCAGATTCCCGGCAATCGGATTTTTTATCTCAGCATTCCGCCGAGCTCGTTCACGTCTGTCTGCGAGGGGCTCAAGCGCGCCGGACTCGTGACACGCAATGGCACTCATGGTCCCTATACCCGCATCATCGTGGAAAAACCAGTTGGCCGCGACCTGGCCTCCGCACGGCAAATTAACACGGTCACAGGCCAAGTCTTCGACGAATCACAAATTTTCCGAATCGACCACTATCTCGGGAAGGAGACGGTTCAGAACCTGATGGTGGTCCGGTTCGCCAATAGCATTTTTGAGCCGATCTGGAACCACAAATACATCGACCATGTCCAAATCACCGTGAGCGAAGCGGAAGGTGTCGGATCACGGGCGACTTATTACGAGGAAGCCGGTGCACTGCGTGACATGGTGCAAAATCATCTGCTTCAACTCCTTTGTCTCGTTGCGATGGAGCCGCCCTATTCACTCGACCCCAATGTTGTCCGCAATGCCAAGATGGAGGTCCTGCGCTGTCTCCGTCCAATCGTTGGGAAAGATGTCGAGCAGTGTACGGTTCGCGCCCAATACACCGAAGGATCGGTCCATGACAAGCCGATTCCCGGCTATCGACGGGAATCGGGCGTCAACCCCAATTCCACGACGGAGACCTATGTGGCTGTGAAGTGCTTCGTTGAAAATTGGCGTTGGTCCGGTGTGCCGTTCTACCTCAGAACTGGGAAGGCGCTGCCTCGCCGGGCAAGCGAGGTTGCCGTCCAGTTCAAGGACATTCCGCAAATCCTGTTCAATGCAAATGCTCGCCAGCCTCAGCCTCCCAATGTGCTCGCGCTTCGCATCCAACCGGAAGAGGGGCTGTCATTGCGGATCGTGTCCCGGGTACCCGGCACACGCGAACAGACCCATCCCGTTGAGATGGACTTTCAGTACAGCGAGGTCTTCGGCCGACCATCGCCGGAAGCCTATGAGCGGTTGTTATTGGACGTCATGGCGGGCGACGCGTCGCGGTTCATGCGGCGAGATGCGGTCGAAGCTTCGTGGGCCTGGATCACCCAGATCCTCGACGGCTGGCAACAACAAGGCCTGCGTTGGTTACCGGACTATCAAGCCGGGACGTGGGGGCCGGTCGAAGCGGACCGCCTCATCCAGCAGGACGGCCGCACGTGGCGCACACTTTGATATCGACACAAGCCGGGACCATAGAGTAGGCGCCCCCGGATTACGTGCCATTTCTAGGTATTCTCTCCCGGCGCAGCTGTTTCAGAATCTCCGTTCTGGTGCCTATTCCTCCGATAAATCGTTCAAACAGCCCATTGCGATAGAGGGCCAGCGTCGGTAACGAGGACACCTCCAATTCGGCAGGGATCTGATAGTTCTCTTCGACGTTCATTTTCAGCAGGAGCACCTCGTCGGCCACCTCCTTGTGCAGCGATTCCAGGACGCGCATCAATGCCTGACAACTCCCGCACCCTGGCTTCCAGAATTCGACAAGAACGAGTTTTCCCGCCTGCGCGATCCTCTGATCGAACTCATGATCCGTCACGTCACGAATGGTCACGTCGGCTTCCCCATCTGTTGTAGAGGACTCCTCGATGCAAATAGCTCTTCGAACACCAGCCGTGCGAACTTGCGATACCCCGCTGTGGTCAAATGCAAGCCGTCGTTGGAGTAGATCTTCGCCAGCAGTCGCGTCTTCGGCTCGGCCGTTGCGCCAAAAAGATCGACTCTCGGGAGTTGGTGTGAGTCTGCATACTGAACGATCAATTCGTTCAACTGTCGCCGGCGTGTCAGATGCTCGTCAACCCATCGCTGGGCGTCCTGGTTGTCATCGGTCCGTTCGACTCGGATGGATGGAACCGTAACAGGGACCGGAACGATTCGATCCGCTCTGGCTTGCTCATACATCTTGACAAGATTGCGCAGAATGTCCTGCGTCTGCGCATTCCACCCCAGATCATTGGTCCCTCCCAGAATCACCACATGGGTCGGACGCCGCTGGAGGACATCCTGCCGAAAGCGCATCACCATTTCCCCCGTGAGTTCCCCGCAGATCCCGCTGATGACGATGTGAATCGAGGGGCCAATCATCTCCTGAAGGAATGCCCCATAAGGTGTTTCACCACCGGTCGGATTGTCACTGGAGGGGGATTGAAACCCTGCGGTAAGACTGTCTCCGAAACATACCACAATGGGGCCATTGGCAGTGGCATTCATTCTCGACTCACCCTCGTGACCGTCTCTTTTGGCCGTGTGCCTCGGACGTTGCTGGCCCAACGCCATTGAATGACCTTCCTGTGTATACCAGCGAATGGCCATTGCAGCAATCGAAGAATCTCCCTCAGGGCTTCCTCCAAAAAGCGCTGAATTTCTTGACGAAAGAGGCCTTGCCCGGTACGAATGACACTATGCCAGACCTGAAAACCGCGCAGGACATGATGGTTGCCGCCATGGCGGCCAAGGAAGTGGCGGATCCCGAAATTACATCGGTCAAACAGTTACTGAAGTTGCTTGATAAAACAGCGAAATCCAGCCGGACTTACGGGATCAATAATCCCGTCGCGCAGAACTTTTTCCAACAGCTCCACCACGAACTGACCAATCATCTCATGACCTACTCAAGGTTGTTGTTTCTCGTCCAACGGTCCGAGCTGCACCTCCGGGGTGAAGTGGTCTATCGGAGCGAAGAAGACGCAAGCAACGAGAACATCGCCTTCAAACTCTACTCGGATGGGATCCGCGAGCTCTCGTTCCATGAAGGATTGACGGCGGAAGATCTGACGTTCTTCCTCGAGGCCCTCTGGAGCAACCTCGATTCGAAAGAGGATGACGACGACATCGTGACTCGTCTCTGGTCCAAGAACCTCTCCACGATCCGACTCGTCACCGCCGAAGAAATCGCCAAAGCCTCCGGCGACCGTGACGTCTTTTCGGACACCGAATTAGAGTCTGTGCATTCTTCGACCACAAGCTTGCGCGAACTCCTCGATAGTGAGCGCGCGAAGCAATTCCAGGAACAGGGAGGCGGCAAGACCCAAGGTAGCGGCTCCCAGCAGGCTGGGCAAGCAGGACGGCTCCAGTCCGGACTCGTGGGCTATGAGATCTCCGAAGAAGAGCTCGGGAAGCTCGCACAAGAAATCGAAGAGGAAAATGCGCGAGACAATTCGTTCTATGTCCTGGACATCCTGACCGCCATCCTAGCGTCTGAGACACACCCAGATCGGCTGAGCAAACAGTTCGAGCTGTGGAACGACGTCCTCGGAACTCTCACCGGTCAAGGACAGTGGACGTTGCTCGAAAACGTCTTAACCTTGTTGCACGAAGCCCGAGAAGTCCGGCCCGACTTGACGGACAACCATCGCCAGCAGCTCAGCGCGCTGTTTGAGGGATTGGGGCATCCCGATCGGGCCAAAATGATCGAGTCCTATCTCAACAGCAGTCCGAAGGCGAACACGGAAGGACTGTCCACCATTCTCTTAATGATGCGACCGACCGCTATTCCTGCTCTCTGCTCGCTCTTAGCCAATCTCGAATCCCCTGCCCATCAGACACTTCTTTCAGAAGCGCTGCTGGTTCTTGCGAAAGACCAGCCTGAACCGGTTTTGCGTGGATTGCTCGACCATCGTCCGGCCTACGTGCGCAATCTGCTGGCGATCCTGATGCGATGGAACAACCCTCGTTTAGCGGAGTCAGTCGAGAAGCTTGTGCGCCACCCGGATGCCCAGGTTCGAAAGGATGCGGTCCGCACACTGGGACTCCTCCGTCCCAGTGGGAACGGCGCAAAGTTAGTCGCCTTCATGACCGATGCGGACGAGTCCGTCCGGCTGGCTGCCCTCAAACTGCTGATGTCCGGCAAATATACGGCTCCGTTCTCAGCCTGGACACCGATCGTCTCGGCAGAGGAATTTTGCGATCGGAATCCAAGTGAACGACGCGCCGTGTTTCAAGCCCTCCGTTCAACGTCTGGCGACGAAGCCGTTCCCTTCTGGCAGAACCTTTTGACGGATTGGTCCTGGACGAATCGCAAGAAGAAAGAAGATCTGGCAGTGCTGGCCGCCGAGTCACTCGGTAAACTGGCAACGCCCGCGGCCATTGCCGCGCTGGAACTTGGGCAGAAGAAAGCCGGATCAGCGGTCCGGCAGGCCTGCGTGGCCGCGTTGGCTCAAGCCGAGAAACAACGAAGCATAAAGCAGGCTGCCACCCTTCCGAAATAACACGTGATCAGATGAGCACATCGCCCACGAATACGAATCCAGCCGGCTCACAGGCAGAGAAAGCGGATGACGCAGTCCAGCCGATTCTGACTCATGAAAAATCTCTCTATAACAAGATCGCAAAAGGATCCGAGGCGGGAGATATTCTGGACCAGCAGATGGTCATGCTGGGCATCCAGCTCATCACCCAACTCAATGTTCTGCTGAAAACCTCTCGCATTCATGGTCGGACCAACGCGGCGCTCGACAAGCCCGTGGATGCAATGCTCACCCTGATCAAGACGCTCGCCCACGACCAACCGATCACGTTAAGACTACAGAACGATTTTCTATTCCTGGGCAACCAGCACTTGAAGATCAACTCTCAACAAATGGCGATCGCCACAAGCATTATCGATGCGTTGCACTCATGGAAAATCGGCGGCGTTGCCTTTGCGTCCTCGACCGCCTCAAAGGACCTCCGCGAATTTGCCTACCTTTTTGTCAGCCTGGACCCCGCTACGAAAACGCTCGACGACTTCCGTAGCGAAATGAATACACGAGAAGTGTCGGGCATTACTCTGGAAGAACCGCGAGAGTTGATTTTTCGCCGTGCAACTTCGCCTGGGACCGCCTCTGCGCCGGATGACAAACTTAAACGGAAGGCAACTGCGAAGCAGGGCTATACCTCAGCCGTTCAGTCTGTGGGAAATCTCATGCAATCGACCCGCGAAGGAGGATCAGTAAGTTTCAAGCAGGCGAAGCGGGCGATCCAGAACATCGTCGATTTGATGATGCAAGATCAATCCACATTGCTCGGACTCACAAATTTACGGTGCCACGATCAGTATACGCATAACCATTCGGTCAACGTCGCACTCCTCTCGATGGCGCTCGGAAATCGAGCTGGCTACCCCAAAGTCCACCTGGCTGATCTGGGGTTAGCCGCCCTCTTCCACGATGTCGGGAAATGCGCGATCTCTCTGGACGTGTTGAATAAACCGGGCGAGTTTACGAAAGAAGAGTGGGACCTCATGCGGACCCATCCGACGGAAGGCGTGCTCACACTCATTCGATTGCGAGGCCTCGACAACGTACCGGCACGGATGGCGGCCGCATCGTTTGAGCATCATATGAACTATGATTTTTCCGGCTATCCGAAATTGACGCTTCCGTGGACGCAAAGCCTAGCCAGCCGAATCGTGACGATTGCCGACTGTTATGATGCGATGACGTCTTCCCGCGTCTACCGGCGAGAGCCGATGTCGCCGGCCAATGTCCTGAAGATTATGTTCGCCAAAAGCGGACAATCCTTTGACCCGATACTGATGAAACTCTTCGTGAACTGCGTCGGCTTTATTCCCATCGGGAGTTTGGTCATGCTGGACACGGATGAACTGGCCGTGGTCTTGAAGCCAGCCGAAGACAAAGCCAACGCCGAAAGGCCGCTGGTCAAAGTCATCGCAGATTCCCAGGGAGCCGCTATCGACAACGGTCCCGAATTCGATCTCACGGAAAAAGACAAGGCCGGCAACTATCAACGTAGTATCATTCGCTTGATCGACAATACCAAACACAAATTTGATACCGGCCGGTATTTCGTCTAGCACATTGCCATTCTTCCATCTCTTGACAGGGCTCAGTTCCCCAGCTATTCTCGCCCAGTTTGGCAACTCTCGCTGTTTACCCTAAAAGGAGCACGTGTCATGCGCACAACCGGGGCCCTATCGGGCCAGATGATTTCATGCTTGGCATTGGTCGGCATCATCAGTATGGGATCGTTTTCATCTTCGCAGGCAGCCGAGGCTTTCAAGATGGGTGTGGTTGATCCACAGTCCGTGTTGGAAAAGTCCAAGGCCGGCAGGAGAGCACTCGATGGATTGAAAGACTACGTGTCAACCAGACAGAAACTCTTATCGCGAGACGAGGAGGATCTACGCAACACCGAAAAGCAGCTCAAGGAACAACTCGCGAAGTTGAGCGAATCCGAAAAAAAGGACAAGGAAACGCAGTTCCGCGGAAAAATACAGGAGTACCAAAAACGTGCGCAGGAGTTTAACCAGGAGCTCCAAGCCAAACAGAAGGAGCTGGTCGACGATTATATGAAGAGAATTGCCTCGGCCACCCAGACCGTCGCTGAAAAGGGCGGATTTTCCATTGTCGTTGATAAGGGCAGTGAACAGACCGTCAAGATCGTCATTTATAACAAGGATACAATTGATCTGACGGATCAAGTCATCAAAGAGTTCGACCGGGTGAACAAGTAGGTAGCCTGGGAGCTGTCACCGGATCTATGCTTCACGACTGCCAGGTTACTTCTCCATAGGATATCCGGCATCCCTCCAAGCCTTGATTCCTCCGTCCATAGACGCCACGTTCACATAACCCATCTGCCGGAGAGCATCTGCCGCCAGGGCTGACCGATATCCACCTCCACAATAAAGAATAATTGGAGCCTGTTTATCCGGGACCACCGTCTCGATGTCGCGTTCGAGAATGCCCTTGCCGAGGTGCCGTGCACCTTTGGCGTGATCCTTGGCGAATTCATGATCTTCTCGCACATCGATGAAATAGACCGGCTCCCCCTGATCCAGCCTGGATTTCGTGTCCGCGACCGTGCATTCTTTTATCCGCTTCTTCGCTTCATCCACGAACTTTAGAAACCCCGGATTGTGTTTCATCGGTAACCGGTCCTCTCTCTCAAAAGAGTACCGTCTGCTCCAGTCCCAGTCGTCGAAAGCTCTGGGGAATAGGGGCTTCCACGTCCATCGGAAACCCCACCTTGCGCTTGGTTACGTCAAATAACTGCTCGATCATCGACCAGTAGGACCCCGTTCCATGATGCCGTTCGAAGAACTCTCCGTTGCTGAGCTGCCCGCCCCGTACTTCTCGAATCCGATTCGTGATCTTGGCAATCCGATCAGGAAAGGCAGCGCCTATCCGCTCCAGAAATACCGGTTCGACATGACCGGATAAACGGAGCAACGTCGCCATCGCCTCCACAGCCCCCGCGGCACGAGCGCGCGCGAGCAAGTCCGGGATATCCTGATCGTTCAGACCCGGAATAATGGGTGAGACCGAGATTCCCGTTGACAATCCTGCCTCCGTCAATGTCGCCATAGCCTCGAAACGCTTACGGCTCGATGGAGCATGGGGCTCCACAGCCCTCGCCACTGCGTCGTCGGCGAACGGAATGCTGAAATAGACACGCACCCATGCGTCACGGTGCAACTGTTTCAGTAAATCCAGGTCGCGCAGGATCAAAGCCGACTTCGTGATGATCGCCACCGGATTTCGGTACTCCAAACAGATTTCCAGGCAGCCCCGAGTCAACTCTAGCGATGCCTCCAGCGGCTGATAACAATCCGTGTTGCCGGACAGCACGATCAACTCGCCTTTCCATGACGGCTTGTCGAATGCTTCACGTAGCAACATGGGCACATCTCGTTTGATGATGATCTTCGAATCAAAATCGGTTCCAGCGCCAAATCCCCAGTATTCATGGGTTGGTCTGGCATAACAGTAGGCGCACGCGTGGAAGCATCCACGGTAGGGGTTCAGGCTCCATTTGAACGACAAATCAGGGCTGTCGTTTTGACTGAGAATGCTTCGAGTCGAATCCTCGTACATCTGTAGCTGAACGCGCGGAGCGGGTTCGAGAAGTTCTCGATGCTGTGACTCAAATGGATTCGGTGGATTGTTCACGAGCCGCATGGTGGTATGGTCTGCAATCTTCCCCCACAAGTCAATGGGTGGGTCTTCGGGTATTACTGCCTCGGTATCCGTGCGCCGATTGATTGACTAACCCACACCTCGATGTTAGATTCCAGCCGCTTTAACAGGACCTCCATCACATGTACGACCTTCGTACGCTTCGCGATAACTTGGCTGTCATTCGTGAGCAACTCGGCGCCCGCGGCGCCGACGTGCCCTGGGACACACTTCGGAAACTGGTCGAAGAGCGACGCGCACTGACTACTCAGGTCGAACACCTTCGCCATGAGCACAAGAAAGGATCGGACCACGTCGCCAAGCTCAAACGGGATAAACAGCCAGCGGATGATGCGATGGCAGCCATGAAAGCCGTCAGCGAGCGAATCAGGAACCTTGAAATGGGACTGCGGGAGGTCGAGGATGCGCTGAACGATCTCAATCTACGTGTTCCCAATCTTCCTCATGCTTCCGTTCCAGTTGGGCGAGATGCCTCTGGCAACGTTGAGCTGCGCACGGTCGGTACTGTCCCCAAACTGACACTCCCCCCCAAACCCCACTGGGATATTGGTGAGGCGCTCGGTATTCTGGATTTTGATCGAGCCGCGAAGATCGCCGGAGCACGTTTTGCCGTGCTCACAGGAGCTGGGGCTCGTCTCGAACGGGCCCTCATCAACTATATGCTCGATCTTCACACCACCCGACATGGGTATCGGGAAGTCCTCCCGCCTTTCATGGTCAACCGATCGACTATGATGGGAACCGGTCAACTTCCTAAGTTCGAAGATGATCTGTATCGGCTTCGCGATGAAGACTACTTCCTCATCCCGACCGCCGAGGTGCCGGTCACCAATCTCCACCGCGATGAAATTCTTGACGATGACCTGCTCCCTCTGCGCTATACGGCCTATACACCCTGCTTCCGTCGAGAAGCCGGGTCATACGGAAAGGACACGAGAGGACTGATTCGCTTACATCAATTCAATAAGGTCGAACTGGTCACATTTGCAAAGCCGGACCAATCGTACGACGAACTTGAGCGGCTCACCGCCAACGCCGAAGGGGTTTTGCAGGGGTTGGGACTTCATTACCGTATTGTCACACTGTGCACCGGTGATTTGGGCTTTGCCGCCGCCAAAACATATGATATTGAAGTCTGGCTACCATCACAGAATCAGTATCGAGAGATTTCCTCCTGCAGCAACTTTGAAGGATTTCAGGCACGGCGAGCCAACATCCGATTTAGAGCCGCTGGTGGAAAGAAAGAGGCAAAGACTGAGTACGTACATACGTTAAACGGATCAGGCCTTGCCGTAGGTCGAACCCTCGTGGCCATTCTGGAAAATTACCAACAGCCAGATGGAAGTGTGTTGATCCCGGAGGTGCTGCGCACGTATATGGGTGGGATGGAATACATAAAGAAATCCTAGAAACGTATAAAAGATGCCGGTCCAGTCGCGCAGAGCGAGTACCCGGGCTCCGGGTCGGTCCAGGCGTGGGATGGAGGGGTGACGGAGTGGCCGAACGTGCCGGTCTTGAAAACCGGAGATGGGGTAACCCATCCGCGAGTTCAAATCTCGCCCCCTCCGCCATTTTTCAAGGGGTTGTGAACATATTCGATTTCGAGTAGCTGATCATCAGCAGAAACCGCAACTGTATCCGCAACTTCAAACGTCGATTTTTGCTTGGAGAGGTAGGTTTCAAGGTTACTTGCCGCCTGCTTTAGGTCCTCTTCACTGGTAATGTTATACCGGTCAAAGACAGACCTCGTATTGTGGCCGCTTATCCTCATCGCAACGGTTTCTGGCACCCCAGCACGAACCAGGTTCCGCACTCCTGTTCGTCGCAGGTCATGAAACGTCTTCCCCTTCAACCCGATACGGTCACACGCTTGTAGCCACGCATGCCGGAGCCAGTTGAACGGCTTTCCGCTCCGGTGACACACATAAGAGCACTCTGGAAAATCGCGGTCTCGCATTTCCTTGGCCTTGAGCATGACGCGAAGAAAGTCTCCTTGCATATAGACAACTCTGGCCTTCTTCGTCTT